>NZ_JBHSQW010000026.1:155247-165809 GCF_042658695.1 Pseudonocardia hispaniensis
CGGGAGCGGGAGGTGCTCACCGTCGCGCTGGCCACCGGCCGGCACGTCGTCATCGAGGGTCCGCCCGGTACCGGCAAGTCGACCCTGCTGCGGGCCATCGCCCGCGACGCCGGTCAGGACGTCGTGTTCGTCGAGGGCAACGCGGAGCTGACCCCGGCCCGGCTGATCGGCGCGTTCGACCCATCGCAGGTCCTCGCCGAGGGCTATCTGCCCGCGAGCTTCGTCGACGGACCGCTGCTGACCGCGATGCGCGGCAGCGCCGATGCGCTCTCCGGCAAGCCTCCGAGCGGCGGGCTGCTCTATCTCGAGGAGCTCAATCGGGTCCCCGAGGAGACGCTCAACGTCCTGATCACCGTGCTCACCGAGGGCGAGATCGCGGTTCCCCGGCTGGGCACGGTGCGCGCCGGGGCGAAGTTCCGGCTCATCGCCGCGATGAACCCCTTCGACGCGATCGGCACCGCCCGGGTGAGCCAGGCGATCGCCGACCGGATGTGCCGGGTCGTCCTCGGCTACCAGGACGAGGCCGCCGAACGCGCCATCACCAGTTCGGTCAGCGGCGTGCAGGGCGCGGTCACCGATTTCGCCGTCGCGCTGACCAGGGCCACCCGGGAGCACCGCGACGTGCGGATGGGGTCGTCGGTGCGCGGTGCGATCGATCTGAGCCTGGTCCTCACCGGGCTGGGGGAGCTGCGCGGCGAGCGCGTCCCGGCCCGCGAGACCGCCCGCGACGCCGCCTACGCCGCCCTCTCGGGCCGAATCCGGATCGCCGACGGCGTCGACCGGACCCCCGAGTCCGTGATCGACGAGCTGCTCGACCGGCTGTGGCCCGAGGACGAACCGCAACCGCCGGACCGCTGCGCGGATCCCGAGTCCGGGAGCGAGCAGGGAAAAGCTGACGGCCCGCCGCCGGGCGCGGCGGGCCGTTCCCCGGAGCGTCCACACCGCAACCGCGGTGAGCGCACGCTCGGCCGTGGCGAGCTGGCCGCGCGCCACGAGCAGTTCCAGGACATCTCCCCGCAGCTCGGCGAGCTCGATGCCGAGGCGTTCGACGCGGCACTGGCCGACGATCCGGAGCGCGCGGCCGCGCTGCTGGCCGACCTCGCGATGGCCACCGACGCGCAGTTGCGCGCCGCGGCGCGCAGACTCGCCGGGCGGGTGTTCATCCAGCTCGGCAGGGTCGGCCCGGCGAAGGCGCGCGGCACCCGCAAGATCGGCTCCTCCCGCGGCGGCGAGGGCGACCTCGACCTCGACCGCACCCTTGACCGCTGGCAGCCCGGGATCTCCCGGCGACCCGCACCCGAGGACCTCATCACCCGCACCTGGACGGCCCATCGGCGCGCGATCTGCCTGGTCGTTGACATCAGCGGGTCGATGCACGGGTTGGCCGTGGCGCTCGCGGCGGTCGCCGCGGCCGGCGTGGTGCTGGCCGGCGAGACGGGAGGCGCGAGGCTCGAACCGGGCGTGCTGGCGTTCAGCGCCGGGGTGCGGACGCTGCAGCGCCAGGGGGTCCGCCGCCCACCCGAGGAACTGATCTGCGAGCTCGTCGCGCTGCGCGGGCACGGCACCACCGATCTTGCCGCGGGCCTGCGCGAGGCATCGACCCAGCTCGCCGGCGCCGTCGCCGAGGAGCGGATGGTCGTGTTGCTCTCGGATTGTCTGCATACCGCGGGTGAGGACCCGCTGACCGCGCTCGACGGGATCGACCGGCTGCACGTGCTCGTCCCGCTGCCGGGCGGTGCGGCACCCGATGCCGAGGCCGCCGCGGCCGCGCTCGCCGCGCGCGGTGGAGGAATCAGCCAGCCGGTACGGCGGCTGGCCGACATCGCCCCCGCGCTGACCCGGATCCTGGCCTGAACCACCGATCCCTACCCGGACAGGGCGAGCCCGCCCAGACAGCGCCGCGCGTCGCGAGGCTGGCCCGCCGCGGCGAACAGGTCCGCGGCGGTCTGCAGCCGGTTCACCGCCACCGCGTCGTCTCCCTCCGCGGTGGCCAGCGCCGCTTCGAGCTCGGCGATCGCCGCGTTCCACGCCTGGGCCCGCCCCAGCGGCGGCGCGACATCCTTAGCCAGGGCGAGGTAGTGCCGCGCCCGAGGAAGCGCGCCCGCGTCGACGCAGGCGAAGGCGGCAGGGACGGCGAAGGTGATCGCACACATCCGGCAGGCCTCTCGGGCCTCCGCCGTCGCCGACTCGGCCTCGTCGATGACCGCGAGTGCCTCGGCCGGGTTGCCCGCCGCCCGGACCATGGTGCCGTAGATACGCGGCAGCAGGTGCCGCACGAGCAGGGACGACTCGCGCGCCAGATCCAGGGCCCGGACCAGGAGTGTCTTGGCCTGCTCGGATCGGCCGTGCAGCAGGCTCGCCTCGGCCAGCCGCTGCAGGGCCAGCGACTCACCGGCGGACGACCCCATCCGGCGGTGCAGCTCGACGGCCTCCCGCAGGTGCGTCTCGGCGGGGTCTCCTCGCCCGGCCAGCAGTTCGGCCTCGCCGAGCACCAGCGTCGCGAACGCCTCACCTCGTTCGGCGCCGTTGTGCCGGGCGGTGTCGCGCAGCCGTTCGGCGAAGGTGATCAGCTTCTGGTAGGACCGGTCACCGTAGAGATAGTGCTCCACGACGCAGAGGTGCCCGTCGTGGATGCTTGCCGCGAGCTGCGGGGTGCGGCTGGTGTCGAGCAGGTCGGCCTCGATCTGGCTCGGCCAGGTGCCCCGGCTGTGCGCGACCAGGGCGCGCAGCGTTGCGGCCTCGGTGAGATCGACGACGAGTCCCTCGTCGAGCGCGATCCGCCGTGCCTCGGTCGCGTCGCGTTCGGCGGCCGGGAGATCCGCCTGGGCGAGCGCGACGTAGCCGCGGGCGACGTGCAACCTGACCTTCTCGACGGCGCCATGGGGGACCAGGCCGTCCAGGGCGCGGGTCGCGGTGGCGACGTCGCCGAGCATGACGGCCGCACGGGCCTGCCGGATGCGCAGCCCGCGGCGGCGGTGGCCCCGGGCCGCGGCAATCGCCTCGCTGTAGGCGGCCAGCGACGAGGGTGTCCCCGAGGCGAACAGGCAGTCCGCCCGAAGCTCCAGCAGGGATGGGCGCTGCGGCGCGTGCACGAGCGCGTGGTCCACGAGACCACGGACGACCGCCACCGCGCCCGCGGCGGCGGCGCCGCGCGCGGCCCGTTCCAGCCACGGCACGGCCTCGGTCCCCGCGCCCGCGGCGAGCAGATGGTGTGCCACCCGGCCCGGCGCGGCCCGGCGCGTGGCCAGCGCGTCGGCCGTGCGCCGGTGGGCCGCGCGCCGGCGGTGTGGCGGGAGCAGGGCGACGAGCGCGTCCCGGTAGAGAACGTGCCGGAACCGGTAGCCCCCCGAGGACTCGACGATGATCCCGACCTGCCGGGCGGCGTCGAGCGCGGCGAGCACGCCGGACTCGTCGAGGTCGGTCAGATCCGCCAGGTCCGCGGCGGTGAACTGGGTACCGACGAGGGCGACGCTCTGCAGCGTTGCCCGCAGGTTCGGCTCGAGCGCACCCACGCGGCCGTCCACGATCTCGTAGAGGCGCCGGGACATCTTGAGCGTCCCATCGGGACCGAGCACCGCCGCGAGCTCCTCGCTGAAGAACGGGTTCCCCTCGGCCAGCCGGTGGATTGCGGCCACCGCGGCGTCGGGAACGCGTCGACCGGCGAGCCGTTCCACCAGGACCCGGGTCTCCGGCTCGGACAGCGGGCCGAGCTCGATCTCCGTGGCGCCCTGCCCGGCCAGCAGGCTGGAGCGGACGGCGGCCGCGCCGGGGGTCAGCCGCTCGGGTCGATGGGCGAGCACCAGCAGCACCCGCTCACCGCGCGCGGCGCGCGCGAGGTAATGCAGGAGCTGAACGGTGGCCTCGTCAGCCTCGTGGACGTCGTCGATCCACAGCACCGCCCCCCGATCTCGCGCGGCCCCGGTGAGCAGCTGCATGACCGCCGAGAGGACCGGCTGCCGCCCGGGCAGCAGGGGACGGGCTCCGGAGGTGGGCGCAGTCGATCGTCCGAACAGCTGGGCGAGGCCTTCCCGGGCCGGCGCGGTGAGGGAGCCGAGCAGGTCCGGTCGCTGCACCAGGAGCCGGTCGAACGCCTCGGCGACCGCGGCCCACGGCGCAGCGCCCTCCACCCGGTTGGCCGCACCGTGCAGCGTGGTCCAGCCTTGCGCACCCGCGTGGCTGAGCAGCGACTCGCAGAACCGCGTCTTGCCGATGCCGGCTCCGCCGGCCACGAGCAGGGTGCCCGCCCGGCCGAGTCCCGCCCGATGCAGCAGCGCCCGCGCCGCGGCCAGCTCCTGCTCGCGGCCCACGAGCGGCGACTGGTCCTGCTCAGCCGATGAGATCGGCGTCGCGACGAGGGACAGTTCCCGCCAGAGCCGGAGGGTCTCCGGGCCGGGCCCCAGGCCCAGCTCCGCCAGCGCCTTCCGCAGGTCCTGGCACGCCCGAAGTGCCGCATTCCGACGGCCGTCCGCGACCATCGTGCGGACGAGTTCGCGGTGGGCCTCCTCGTCGCCGGGCTCGTGCTCGATGACCGCATCCCAGCGGCCGGCACGGCGCAGCAGCCGCAACTGCAGGTCGCGCAGCCGGTCCCGGGCGGTGGCCGTCCACTCCGCGTAGACGTCGCCGGGCAACAGGCCGGGGCCGTACCGCGCCGCTGCGGCGACGCACGACTGCGGGTTGCCGCTGCGCAGAGCCCGGTCGGCCGCCGCCTCGTACTGCTCGACGTCCGTGGAGATCGAGGCGTCCGGCCAGAGGCGCACCTGGCCGCCCCGCAGCACGACCGACTCCTTGGCACCGAGGATCGTGCGGGCGTGGGAGGCGGCGCGATGGAGGTTGGCGAATGCCGCTTCGGTGGCCAGATGTGGCCATAGCGCCTCGACCACCTGCTCGCGGTGGAGCCGATGGGTGGGCTCCACCGCGAGCACCTTGACCAGGTCCAGCGCGCGCCGCTGTTCCCAGGCGTCCCGGATCGTCCGGTGGCCCACCCGAACCGTGAACTCACCGAGCAGATCGATGTGAATCCTCATGACGCCGGCCACTGCACCTCGCCATTCTGGGGTCGGACCATCCAATCCGGGAACCCTGCCCGAGGGGCGTACCGCGCGGCCCGCCCCCCGGGTCGGGGGATCAACTGCGGACCGGGACCGCCGAGGTGTGGCCCTCAACCGGCCCCACGTCCGTGGCCGCGTCGTCCGCGCGCTGGACGAGCAGGAACGTTGCCATGGACAGTGACGTCAGTGCGCCGAACACCGCGAGCCCGGACATGCCGTTGGAGTGCAGCCACGTCCAGCCCCAACCGGTCGCCAGCGCGACGGCCACCGATGCGGCCAGGAAGCCGAGCCCGACTCGGCGCCGCAGGTCGGTCGTCGCGCCGAAGCGCGTTGTCCCGGCAGTCTCGATCAGGGTGACCGTCATCAGCGTCAACAGGTTGACGCTCATACCCACCCAGACCGGATGGACGCCCAAGAAGTACTTGGTCGGTATCCAACCGCCGAGCTGATACCACCCGATTCCGGCGAGGAACCCGGCGATCAGCGCGGCGTGCACGGCGCGCCGGGTCGCCAGCGGCCACAGCAGCACGCCGAGTACCGGGGCGAACGTTGCTCCGTTCCGGAGGGTCCAGGCCAGCACGTTCCACCAGGCGGACTGCTCCGTCCGGAGGGCCCCGAAAACGATCATCAGGCCGGTCATCGCGATGAGCGCCCACCGCGTGTAGCGGACCAGGTCGCGGTCGCTCGCCTCGGGGTTGATCGCCTGGCCGACGTCGCGGCCGAGGCTGGTCGCCCCGGAGAACTGACACGGCGCCGCCCAGCCGAGGGTGCATGCCCATACGCCCAGGAAGAACACCCCGACCAGCGGGGCGGGCAGCACCTGGGAGATGTAGAGCGGAACCGCAACCAGCCCCAGCTTCTGGTCGGGCAGCACGAGGTCCGCCGCCATCCCGAAGCCGACAGCCCCGAGGATCAACGGGATCCCGAACAGGGCCGCGAGGAGCAGCCCGCGCCTGCCCTCCGCCGGAGTCTGACAGGACCCGGCCATCTGGAACGTCGCCTGGGCCAGGATGACGTTGACGATGAACGTGCCGAACCACGCGATGATCAAGGGCAGCCCGACCGCTCCCATCTCGAAGGACTCCGGATGGCTCGCGGCCGCGGCCACGAAGCCGCTCCAGCCGGGCGTGATGAAGAACGCGACCAGCCCGACCAGGAGCATCAGCAGGAAGGCCATGCAGTTGACGGTCTGGGTGAACGCGATCGACCACATCCCGCCGGAGGACAGGTAGAGCAGCAGCAGCAGCGCGGTGAAGGCGACCGCGACGTGGATCGACAGTCCCGTGAAGGCGTACAGCGCGGAGGCGAACGCGATGGCGGTCGCGACCGACCACATCGGGAAGGTGAATGCCGTGATCGCCCCGGCCACCCCGCGAGCGACGCGGCCGAAACGGTCGCCGATCATTCCCGAGATCGTGACGACCATCCGTCGGCGGAAGGGGCCGATGAACACGAGTGCGATCAGCAGAATTTGCACCGTTTCGGCGATCCCATACCAGATCGACGATATTCCGGTGTGATAGCTCAGCTCCAGGATTGCGATGAAGGAGGATCCGGAGAACAGCCCGGTGACGCAGAGTGCGACGGTGAGCGCGGTGAACTGCCGACCGCCGACGAAATAGCTGTCGCCGCGTCCGGCCCGGCGTTTCGCGACCTGCCCGGCGAGGATCAGGGCCAGCGTGTAGACGAGTGCGAGCCCGAGGGTCCATGCCCCTGCGGCGGTCATCGCGCCGCTCCCTGCGGGCTCGGCTCACGCCACGACCCCGACGTCGTGGGTTCCGCGACCCAGTCCAGCTCGATCGGCACCCCGGCGTCTCTGATCAGGTTGAATGCCGGACACCGGCGCATGACCCTGCGCCGGACCTCGTCCAGGGCCTCCTGGCCGGCGCTCGTGCGCACGCGGGTGCGGTTGATGACCCTGTTGAAGTGCGGGGAGACCGGCGCTGTGCCGAACACCCCGCGTTGGTCGATGGCGCCCTCGGTTTCCATCTCGATGGCCTCGAGCGGCACCCCGAGCTCCTTCGCCACCATTTCGATGACGATCGTCAGGCAGCCGTTGAAGGAGGCGACCACGTATTCCATCGGAGTGGGTGCGGAGTTGTCTCCGCCCACGTGCTCGGGCTCGCCCGTGTAGAAGTGGGAGAAGTGTCGGATCTGCAGGCGGCTTTTCATCTTGCCCTCCCACACGGAACGTGAACGGGCGTATTTGAGCTGCGGTTGGGATGCAGGGATTTCCGGGCGGACGGACGTTTGGAAGTCGGCAGCACTCATATTCGGTATGCGCCTTCCTGGAGGTCGACGGCATTGATGAAATTGCTGACGAACACCGAATGGCGAGATTCAATCTCCGCGCACCGAGCCGGTGGCGGTCTCGTTGGATAGCTACCCGGACCAGAAGGTCGGGGGAAGGTCGTTGTTCCTCGTGCGACGCTCCGGGCGGAGCGGGCTGAGCCAGCTTCGGTGTGTCGGGAGCCACACCCTAATGGTGGAATCCTCCCTGTAACCTCCCCGCGCCGCGGGTCCGGCGGGCGGGATCGCCGGGACGTCGACTGGTCGCCGCGGGCCTGTCCTGCCAGCGCCAGAAATGTCTAAATGTGCGTACCGATTGAGAAGCCAGAAAGGGCCCCGGCCGTCGACTGGCCGGGGCCCTCGGGTGGGAGCGGATCAGGACTTGAGCTCGGTCACGACCTTCACCGGCCGCGCGATGATGCTGCCGACCGGCGAGGTGGCGACGACGGAGTCATACAGCTGCTTGAGCTGGTCCTCCGTCGCGGTGGGTGCGTTCAGCGAGATCTCCGCCCGCACCTCGGTGTAGCCGGGGGCAACCTCCTCCGGAGGCTTCAGCCCGAAGAACGCCTGGAGGTCGAGATCTCCCGCCAGGTTGATGTCCACTCCCTCCAACTCGATGCCGAGCATGCCGGCGTTGGCCACGAAACCCGTGGTCAGGCAGCACCCATAGGCTCCGAGCACGACCTCGACCATGTTAGGGGCGGTGTCGGACCCGCCGAGCTGCATCGGCTCGTCCATGGCCACGGTGTGCGAACGGATCGTCGCCTCGCTGCGGAAGCCCTTGTCCCACCGCGTCGTCGCGGTCCATACGGTCTTCCCGGTCTCGGGGTTCTCCTTGACTCGGTTGATCAGCGAGCCGAGCTTTGCCTTGTCGAACCCTAGGTTCACATCCACCATCGCGAGTGCTCCGTCCAGTCTGCGGTCGATATTCGGCCGGTACGGGTGATCCAGTACCGACTCGCCTTACTCCGACGATCAACAGCGCTCACTGCAGTGCCGCGCGGAACGTACGAGCCTGGCGCGCGGCGTCCAGGGGATTTGGGGGGTTGTACCTCGGGGCAGCGGCCATGGGCAGCGGCCGACAGGGCACGGACTCCATGTGTTCCAAATCATAGGACCAACAACCTTCTTGAAACCTTCCTTGCCCCGTTGACCTGCAGGTTCTAGGTCTTGACAGCAAGATTCACGGCCGGATTTCAGGGGTGCCGCGGGCTGTCGGCGCGGGGTCATTGACCTGCGCGTCGGTGTCGACCGGGACCACCGGGCCTGCTGGCCGGGTTCGTGGGCCGCGGCGGTGGCTGAGGCGAGGCTGGTGGCATGACCGGAACGGGCGATGGCCATAACCAGACACTTGTGGTGGCCATCACCGTATCGTAGGGTGTCCAATTGTACGGATCACCGGACTGTTTTGCGCGGTACTGAGGCCGCCCTCGGGGCTGCCTGTGGTAGTGGTCGGCGGTGCCCTACAGGGCTCCGCATCGGACAACTCCGTTGTCGCCTGGGAGGCAAACAGCAACTTTCCACACGGGGTCGAACGGGAGAGCAGTCTCCGCGGTCGCCATCACAGTAGACGCACGCCCCGAAAGTACGACGAGGACGCCGACGTGGTGTTGAGTTGGGGTCTTCATGCCCCCGAGGCTGTTTGAGAGGAGAACGAGGAAGTGGAAGGCGATCGAACCCTGGGATTCGCAACCAGGCAGATTCACGCCGGTTGGGAGCCCGACTCGGCGACCGGGAGCCTCGGCATCCCCGTCCACCAGACCACGAGCTACCAGTTCCGCGACACCGAGCACGCGGCCAACCTCTTCGCGCTGCGCGAGTTGGGGAACATCTACAGCCGGATCATGAACCCGACTGTGGACGTGCTGGAGCAGCGGGTCGCGAGCCTGGAGGGTGGCGCGGCCGCGCTCGCCGCCAGCAGTGGGCACGGTGCGCAGGCCATGGCCGTGCTGACCCTGTGCAACTCCGGCGACCACATCGTCAGCAGCAGCCGCCTCTACGGCGGTACGTACAACCAGTTCAAGTTCACGTTGAAGCGGATGGGCATCGACGTCACGTTCGTCAACCCCGACGAGCCGTCGACCTTCGCGGACGCCATCCAGGACAACACGAAGATCATCTACGGTGAGACGCTGGGTAACCCGGACATCACCGTGTTCCCGTTCGAGGAGGTGTCGGCGATCGCGCGGGCGAACAACATCCCGCTCATGATCGACAACACCTTCGCCTCGCCGTACCTGTGCCGTCCGCTCGAGCACGGCGCGAACATCGTGCTGCACAGCACCACCAAGTTCATGGGCGGCCACGGCAGCACGATCGGCGGCATCATCGTCGACGGCAACAACTTCGACTGGCGCAGCGGCCGGTTCCCCGAGTTCACCGAGCCGGACCCGAGCTACCACGGCCTGGTGTACGCCGACCTCCCGCTGCCCCCGTTCATCATCAAGGCCCGGGTCCAGATCCTGCGCGACGTCGGCGCCTGCCAGTCGCCGTTCAACGCCTGGACCACGATCCAGGGTCTGGAGACCCTCGACGTGCGGATGAAGCGCCACGTCGAGAACGGCGCCGCGGTCGCGAAGTTCCTCAGCGAGCACGACGCGGTGAACTGGGTCAAGCACCCCAGCCTGGCCAGCCACCCCGGCCACGCTCGGGCGCAGAAGTACCTGCCGCTCGGCGCGGGTGCGATCATGGGATTCGGCATCCACGGCGGCCGGGAGGCCGGCGAGAAGTTCATCAACAACCTGCGGCTGTTCAAGCATGTCGCGAACGTCGGTGACGTCCGGAGCCTGGCGATCCACCCGGCCAGCACCACGCACAGCCAGCTGACCGAGGAGGAGCTCGTCGCGGCGGGTGCGCCGCCGGACTTCATCCGGCTCAGCATCGGCACGGAGGACATCGACGACATCCTCTGGGACCTCGACCAGGCGCTGAGCTTCGCCACCAGCTGACCCCAGAGTTGCGGAAGGCCCTCCAGGTTGCTTTCTGGAGGGCCTTCTGCACGTTGGCTCCCGTCGTCGTCCGGCGAGCCGCGAAGTGAACCCGTGATCGGCGGCGCCCGCCGCCACCCCTCGTGAAAGGTATGACGATGTCTAGTTCTGCTTCCGTGGCCGGCACCTCACGGGTGAAGCGCGGTATGGCCGAGATGCTCAAGGGTGGGGTGATCATGGATGTGGTCACTCCGGAGCAGGCGCGGATCGCCGAGGATGCCGGGGCGGTCGCGGTGAT
>NZ_JBHSQW010000027.1:0-1350 GCF_042658695.1 Pseudonocardia hispaniensis
TGAACCGTCCTGGGTCTGCGAGAGGCTGAGGTTCAGGCCACCGCACCCTGTTGGGCGATGGCCGTAGCGTACAGCATTTCCCGTTCGATCGGGGGCATGTAGTCAATCGAGGAGTGGAGCCTCATAGTGTTGTACCAGTGAACCCACTCGGCGGTCTCCCGTTCCACCTCACGGAGCCCGCTCCAGTTCCGAGAAGCGGCGTACGGCGCGATCAGCTCGGTCTTGTACAGCCCGATCGTCGATTCCATCAGTGCGTTATCGAGGGCGTCGCCGACGGTCCCGATCGAGCCGGCGATCCCGGCCTCGGAGAGTTGCTCGGTGAACGCCAGCGATGTGTATTGAGACCCGGCATCGGAATGGTGAATTAAGCCTTCCGCGGTGAACTTGCTGATCGCCCGTTGGCGAGTGGACAACGCTTGTGCCAAGGCCGCGGAGACGAGATCGGTGGTCTTGTTCATCGACGCCTTCCACCCGAGGATTCTGCGGGAGTAGACGTCGGTCACGAACGACACGTAGCAGAACCCGGACGCGGTCCACACATACGTGAAATCCGCAACCCACAGCGCATCCGGTCGAGTCGGCGCCGCCCACGACCGCTTGACCAGGTCAGGATGCCTGGCGGCGCGCTGGTCCCGGGTCGTCGTGGTCGTGTGGTGGACCCCGCGGCGCACGCCCTGGATCCCGGCGACGCGCATCAATCGACCCATCTGGTCCCGCCCGATCCGCAGCCCTTCCCGCCGGGCCGCACGCCACATCTTCCGCACCCCGTACACGCACCTGTTGCGCCGATAAATGTCGACGACCCTGTTCACCAGATACGCCTCCTCCAACTGGTGGTCCGTTACCGGGCGAGCCCGCCAGCGGTAATACGTTTGCGGGGCGATCTGCACCCCGTGCTCCGACAACACGGCACAGATCGGCTCGACCCCGAAACGGCTTCGATGCTCGTGTACGAACAGAAGTCTTACTTGAGTCGACGGTCCAGCTCCGCCTGCGCGAAAAACGCCGAAGCAGTCTTCAATATCTCATTCGCCCGCCGCAACTCGGCGTTCTCCGCGCGCAGCCGCCGCAACTCAGCAGCCGCATCATCGTCGTTTCTCGCCGAGCCGGACGCGGAACCGGAATCGCGTTCCTCGGCCTCGACCCAGTTCCGGATCGTCGCCGGGTTCACGTCCAACAGCTGACCGACGTGCCGGCGTGCGGCCAGCTTCGACTCGCCGTGATCACGCAGACGGTCCAGGTAGAGGCGGACCGCGCGGGCACGGGTCTCCTCATCGAACTTCCGAGGTGCTCCCACAGCTCCAGTCTCCTTGCTAGATCAGGAGCCTCTCCGCGAGCCAGGGCGATTCA
>NZ_JBHSQW010000028.1:0-11440 GCF_042658695.1 Pseudonocardia hispaniensis
AAGCCCCGCAAGGGGTGGAGTCGACCGGTACTAATAGGCCGAGGGCTTGCCACAACACGTTGTTCGCATCCACTGTGTGACCCTGAGCACACACCCCCCACCCGAGAACCCTTTCGGGTCCGGGGCCCACCACACAACCAAATACCCACAACACCACAACAGCACGGTTAATGCTGTCGGTGGCGATGGCGGAGGGGAAACGCCCGGTCCCATCCCGAACCCGGAAGCTAAGCCCTCCAGCGCCGATGGTACTGCACCCGCCAGGGTGTGGGAGAGTAGGACACCGCCGACAACCAACCCAAAAAAAATATACGGCCACGGGCCCCCACCACACCGGCGGGGGCCCGTGGCCAATCCGCACCCACACAACCCTGACCCACGTCCTCGGGTGGGCGGGTGCCTGCTGGCTCTCCGGTTCGTCGCGGCAGCGGGACGAGCGCGACGCGACCGCTGATCCTCCTCCCGCCTGCTGGGGTCGGTTGCCCTAGCAGGTTGGTCCGACATCTCGGCAGGATGGGGTGCCGTGTCGTCGGATTCATCCACAATTGGCTCGGACTATCCCCAGAAATGAAGAGGCGCTGTCGTTCGAAGCGTCGCCAGACGAGGCTTGATCCCGTCAGCCAGCTCCAGACACGGGAGAGCGCGATGAGCGATATTTGGACGACGGTCGTCGGCAACATCGCCACCGGAATCAACAGGCGTCGCACGGCCGACGGGGTCGAGCTGGCCAGCTTTCGGGTGGCAAGCAACGAGCGCCGCCTGGATCGAGCGAGTGGAACATGGACGACAACAGGGACGACGTATGTGTCCGTCACAGTGTGGCGGGCCCTGGCGCAGAAAGTCGGGGCGTCGTTCGTCAAGGGTGATCCGGTCATCGTCTACGGCCGGCTGTCGACCCGCGACTACGAGGACAGGGGAGGCCATCAGCGCACCGATGTCTCCATCGATGCCCACGCCGTCGGCCCCGATCTGACCTGGTGCACCGCGGCGCTGGCCCGAACCTCACCGCGCACGTCGTCCGCGCCGCTCGATCATGCAGGGGATCTCGGCGACGAGCGTCCGCACACCAGCGAGGCCGACGAAGCAGACCCGCCCAACCCGGCGGACCCGGTGAGCGGCGACGGAAACGGCCATCTGGTGGGCGTGCTACCGGGCGGCAGGACGTGACCGGGCGGAACTACCATCGTCGTCGTGGCGGAGTTCATCTACACCATGAAGAACGTGCGCCTTGCGCATGGCGACAAGGTCATCCTCGAGAATGCCTCGATCAGCTTCTACCCCGGGGCGAAGATCGGTGTGGTGGGCCCGAATGGCGCTGGTAAGTCGAGCGTGCTGCGCATCATGGCGGGCCTGGACCAAGCGAACAACGGCGAGGCCCTCCTCACGCCCGGTGCAACTGTCGGAATCCTTCAGCAGGAACCGCCGCTGAACGACGAGAAGACGGTCCTTGGCAACGTCGAGGAGGGTGTCGGCGAGATCAAGACCAAGCTCGATCGGTACAACGCCATCGCCGAACAGATGGCGACCGACTACTCCGACGAGCTCATGGAGGAGATGGGTCGGCTGCAGGAGGAGCTCGACCACGCCGACGCCTGGGATCTGGACTCCCAGCTCGAGCAGGCGATGGACGCGCTTCGTTGCCCCCCGGGCGACCTGCCCGTCACCCACCTGTCCGGCGGTGAGCGGCGCCGGGTCGCCCTGTGCAAGCTGCTGTTGTCCAAGCCCGATCTGCTCCTGCTCGACGAGCCGACCAACCACCTCGATGCGGAGAGTGTGCTCTGGCTGGAGCAGTTCCTCGCCTCCTACCCCGGGGCCGTGCTGGCGGTGACCCACGACCGGTACTTCCTCGACAACGTCGCCCAGTGGATCCTCGAGCTCGACCGCGGCCGCACCTACCCGTACGAGGGCAACTACTCGACCTACCTGGAGAAGAAGGCCGAGCGGATGGCCGTGCAAGGCCGGAAGGACGCGAAGCTGCGCAAGCGGCTCATGGACGAGCTCGCCTGGGTGAGGTCGAACCCGAAGGCCCGGCAGGCGAAGAGCCGGTCGCGTCTCGATCGCTACGAGGAGATGGCGGCGGAGGCGGCGCGGTACCGCAAGCTGGACTTCGAGGAGATCCAGATCCCGCCGGGCCCGCGGCTGGGCAACGTCGTCGTCGAGGTCTCGAACCTCGACAAGGGGTTCGACGGCCGGCAGCTCATCAAGGACCTGTCCTTCACCCTGCCGCGCAACGGCATCGTCGGCGTCATCGGCCCGAACGGCGTCGGAAAGACCACCCTGTTCAAGACCATTGTGGGGCTCGAGCAGCCGGATTCGGGGACCGTCAAGATCGGTGAGACGGTCAAGCTCTCGTACGTGGACCAGGGCCGGGCCGGTATCGACCCGAAGAAGACCGTGTGGGAGGTGGTGTCCGACGGGCTCGACCACATGAAGGTCGGCGAGGTCGAGATGCCCTCACGCGCGTATGTCGCGGCGTTCGGTTTCAAGGGTCCGGACCAGCAGAAGCCGGCCGGTGTCCTGTCGGGTGGCGAGCGGAACCGGCTCAACCTCGCGCTGACCCTGAAGCAAGGTGGCAACCTGATCCTGCTCGACGAGCCCACCAACGACCTGGACGTCGAGACGTTGAGCTCGCTCGAGAACGCTCTCGAACAGTTCCCGGGCTGCGCGGTCGTCATCTCGCACGACCGGTGGTTCCTGGACCGGGTGGTGACGCACATCCTCGCCTGGGAGGGAACCGACGAGAACCCGGCGGCCTGGTACTGGTTCGAGGGCAACTTCGAGGCCTACGAGAAGAACAAGGTCGAGCGGCTCGGGGCGGAGGCGGCACGCCCGCACCGGGTGACACATCGTAAGCTCACTCGTGACTGACAGCGATTCCGCGCCACGGCGGTGATCTTCGCTAGCGTGCCGGACTGACCCGGATTGTCCGGGGTTCCGCGGGAGGCTCTGTGACGGCGGTGATCGGGTGACGGTGATCGGGTCCGGCGAGGACGTCCGAATGACGGTCCTGCGGGCGGCGACAGCGCTCCGGTGGACGCGGCCGGACCTCACCGCCGCCCTCGGCGAACACGTGATGCGGCGTGCCGAGGCCGAGGGGGACGACTCGTCCTGGGCGGTCGGTGCCGGGTGGTTGCTGCACGGGCGTTCTGCCATCGGGGACGCCCGGCAGGAGGCCGTCGCCCTGCTCGAGAGCATCGACCGAGGGCCGGACGGCGAGTCGGGCGAGCGGCTGGCCGAGCCGGCGGCGACACGACTGCGGGTCGAACTGGCGGCGGTCGCCCTCGACTGCGGCGAATCCGCCGTGGCGCACACCGTCCTGGGTCCGATCGCGGATGATCCCGGCGCTGCCGCGGACATCCGCTTCGACGCGCTCGTCTATCGCACGCGCGCCGCGCTGTCGGGGCCGTCCGATCAGCTCGACGGGCTCCTGCGGTCCGTCGAGGATGCCGCCGAGGGGCTGCCGGACACGCCCGCATCGGCGGTCGCCGCGCTGCTCCACACCGCGGCCGACCGGGAGCGCGGCCGTCATCACGCGGCAGCGGAGCGAGCCGAGGCAATGCTCGTCGACCTGGGCTGGAGTCCGGCCCGAGGCCCCGCCCAAGCCGGTGGTGACCACCTGGCGGCCGCATTCGCGACACAGTGGATCGGTGCGTTGCTCGACGCGGGCCGTGCGGCGGAGGCGCGGCGGGTGGCGGTGTCCATCGAGCCCCGGCTCGCGGCTCCCACCTTCGCCAGTCGACAGATCGCACAGTTGCGGCTCATGTGGGTCAGCGTGACCACGGGCGTCGACCGGTCCGCGGCGACGGTCGCTGCGCTCAGCCGGGCGGCACAGGAGGCCGCCGACGCGGGTGCGCCGACGCTGGAGGCGGCATGCCGGACCGCGTTGGCGGAGGTGCACGAGGCTGCCGGTCAGCTCGACGCCGCGCTGGCGTCGATGCGGCTCGGCGTGGTGGCTGAACGGCGTGACCAGGAGCGCACCGCACGTTTCCGGGCGATGGCCGGCCGGCTTGCCGAGACGGGACGCCGGGCGCAGCGGCCCCGGCCGGGGATCCTGAGCGCAGCCACGACGGCGTCGAAGCCGACCCCGCATCCGCGCCCGACCACCGAACCGGGCGCGCCGGCGCCGACCCCGGCAGAGCAGACCCCGGTAGGGCAGACGACCACCGAAGCGGCGTCCCTACCCGCGTCGGTTGCGCACACCGATCCCGGGGTCGGTGACGATGAGGCACAGCTGCTGTGGAACGCGTCGGCGTCCGATCCTCGAACGGACGACGCTTCGGGGTTCGCGACCGAGCTGAGCGATTCGCCGCTGGGCGACGCCCTGTTCAGCGAGTGGCGCCACCGCGGGACTCTCTCGGCGGTGAGATGGCCCGCGGCGGAGGCCGACACCCCGCAGGACCACCTCGCGGCTGAGACCTCGAGCGCGTGGGCGGACAGCGCGACCTCGCCGTCGGCCACCGACGCGGCGACGGCCGCACCGGGCCCCGGACCGGTCGTCGATGTCGACACGGAGCCGACAACCGATGCCGCGCAAGCGGCCAGCGACTGGTTGACCGGAGCCATCGCGGAGATCGACCGCGTCTGGGGCGTCCCCGACGCGGCCGGCACCGAACCCGCTGCCGATCCACCGGCACCGGAGCCGGTGGTCGTGCTGGACCTGGTCGCCGACGGCACGCGGGTGACCGGCCGCGCAGCCCGCGCCGCGATGCGGAGGGTCGGCCGAAGGCTCGGCGGCGAGCTACCGCCGGGCGCGCGGATGCGTGACGAAGGGCCGGACGCGGTCGGCGTCATCCTGCCCGCGGCGAGCCATGAGGGGGCGGAAAGCTGGTTGCGCAGTGTGCTCGGTGACCTCGTCGATGGCCTCCCAGCGGCCGACGAGCTCAACGGCGTGCAGCTACGGGCGACGATGGCCGGTTCGGCGCACTCACCGGATGTCGAGATCATGCAGCGACTCGGTTCCGCGCATCCCAGCGAGCAGACCGAGGGTTCGGCGATCGGCCGGACCACCGAGGAGACGCGGCCGCCGGCCGGGCGGCGAGGTGCGGTCGGAGACGATGATCTCCGGGCACCGAGCACCGCCCGCTCGCGGACCTCGGCACGCGGCCGCAGATGGGCGGAGGCCGAGCCGGCCGCAGCGCCCTGCGCGCCGGTGGCGGCTCCATCCAGGGGGACCCGTCATGCCACCGACGGCAGGCCCGCCTTTCGTCCCGGCGATCCGGAGTTCGCGTCCGGCAGCGTCGGCCGCCGCCGGCGGCGGACCTCGGCCGAGACCATGACCCGGCCGCCTGCGGCCACGGCGCCGACCTCCCCTGACTCCGATCGGCCCCGCACCGACCCCCGCGTCGCTGCCGCCGACGTCGAGAGCAGCCACGACGGGCCGTCCGCCGGTGCAGCCACCGACCGCACCGGTGCAAGCGCCCGGGGCGCGGAGACGCCGACCGGTGTCGCGGCACCCGACCCGGATCCGGACCTGTCCAACCTCGGGCTGGCGGACCTGCTGGCCGGTGCGTTGGCCGCCTACCGCGGCATGTGAACACCGGCGGTCGCGTGAGATCCAGATTCAGCCGGGCCGCGGGACTAGGGTGAGGCTAACCGATCACCCGTAGTTAGTGGAGCTGTGGCTGATGAGTCGGACCGGTGAGCAGAACGACGCGGAGACCGAATTCGACCGGCTACGGCGCCTCTACTCGAGACAGACCGCCGCACAGGCACACATCGCTGGTGACACTCACCCGGACCTGGGTGAGGTGGCGCGTGCCCAGCGCGAGCTGGCCGGCCGCAGACTCGCCGGGGAGCCGCTGATCCACGTCACCGAGCGGGACGGTGCGACCGTCGTCGAGATCGTCACCGACGACATGCCGTATCTGGTGGACTCGGTGCTGGCTGCGATCGGCAGGACCGGCGGTGACGTCCGCCGACTCGTCCACCCGATCGTCGTCGTCCGTCGTACGGTGACCGGTGAGCTGCGGGAGGTGCTCGCCGACGCCGACCCCGCCGAGCCGCCCGCGGGAGCGCTGGTCGAGTCCTGGATGCACCTCGACCTCGGCCCCCTCGGCCGGACCACCCTGCTCGAGCAGGAGCTGCGGCAGGTTCTTCAGGACGTGCGCGACGTCGTCGAGGACACCGACCGCATGGTGCATCGCGCCCGCGCGCTCGCCGACGAGCTGTGCGTGGGGCCGCGAACCGAGGAGTCCCTCGCAGTCGCCGACCTGCTGCGGTGGCTGGCCGACGATCACGTCACCTTCCTCGGATACCGGCACTACACCCTGCGCGACGGCACGGACGGTCAGCTGTGCCCCGAGCTGGCCTCGGGTCTCGGAGTGCTGCGCCGCGACACCCTCGCCACCCGCACGCTGGCCCCCGACACGTCCGGCGCCACCGCGCGCGACCTCGTGCTGTTCACCCGCGCCCGCGCCGTGAGCCGGGTGCTGCGTCCGGCCCACCCGTACTACGTCGCGGTGCGGACGGTCGACGAACAGGGTCGGCTCACCGGCGAGCACCGATTCGTCGGCATGCTCACGGTCGCCGCGCAGCAGGCGAACATTCTCGACATCCCGGTCGTCGCACGGCGGGTACGCCACGCCATCCACCGGGCCGGGATCCCGCTCGAGTCCTACTCCGGGCAGCGGATGCTCGAAGTGCTCTCGGTGCTGCCCCGCGAGGAACTGCTCGGGGCGAACGCGCAGACCCTGCACGACATCGCCGTTGGCGTGCTCGGAGTGGCCGGGCGGCGCGTGGTGCGCGCCTTCCTGCGTCCCGACCCCTACCGGCGCTTCGCATCCTGCCTGGTGTACCTGCCCCGCGACCGCTACACGACCTCGTCCCGGCTGGCCATGGCGGAAGTGCTGCGACGCAGGCTTCGCGGCAGCGAGGTCGACTACTCCGCGCGGGTCAGCGAGGCGAGCCTCGCATTCGTGCATTTCACCGTCTACCTCGATGACGATGCCCGCGAGCAGGCGCCGCTCGATGTCGCCGAGTTGCAGGACGAGCTCACCGACGCCATCCGGACCTGGGACGACCGGCTTGCCGACGAGCTCGGCCCACAGGCCACGCCCGAGTTGCTCGCCGGGATCCCCGGGTCGTACAAGGCGGAGGTCGAGCCCGCCGACGCGGTGGAGGATCTGCGCAGGCTGCTTGCCCTGGAACCGGGCGGTCACGCCGTGCGGCTCTACACACCGGCGGGTGCCGAACCCGGCGATCTCGCCGTGCGCCGGTTCACGCTGTACCTCGCCGACGCGCCGGTCACCCTGACCGCGATCCTGCCGTTGTTGCAGGACCTCGGGGTGGAGGTGCTCGACGAGCGCCCGGCCGAGTTCGTCCGACCCGATGGTCGCCGTTGCTGGCTGTATGACTTCGGGTTGCGGCTGGATGAGGCGGGTCGAGTGGGGGTGGGTGAGGAGTTCTGCGCGGCGTTTCGGGCGGCGTGGGCGGGGGAGGTGGAGTCGGATCGGTTCAGTGCGTTGGTGCTGCGGGCGGGTTTGTCCTGGCGGGAGGTAGTGGTGCTGCGGGCGTATGCCCGTTATGCGTGTCAGCTCGGGAGCCCGTACGGGGCGCAGTACATGGCGGAGACGTTGTTGGCGTGTCCGGTGGTGGCGCGGGCGTTGGTGGCGTTGTTCCGGGCTCGGTTCGATCCGGCGGTGGGTGATCGTGAGGGGGTGGTCGAGGCGGCGGTGGGCGAGGTTCGTGGGTTGATCGATGCCGTGGCGGGGTTGGACGCGGATCGGATTCTGCGGGGTTTCTTGGCGTTGGTGGGCGCGACGACGCGGACGAACTGGTTCCGGGAACGGGAGTTCGTGTCGTTCAAGGTGGATCCCGCTGCGGTGCCCGACATGCCGCTGCCGCGGCCGTGGCGTGAGGTGTTCGTGTATTCGCCGCGGTTCGAGGGGGTGCATCTGCGGTTTGGGCCGGTGGCGCGGGGTGGGTTGCGGTGGTCGGATCGGCCGCAGGATTACCGGACCGAGATTTTGGGATTGGTGAAGGCGCAGGCGGTGAAGAATGCCGTGATTGTGCCGGTGGGGGCCAAGGGGGGGTTTGTGGTGCGGGCGGCGGCGCCGGGCCCACAGGAGGTGGCGGCCTGTTATCGGGGGTTTGTGGGGGGGTTGTTGGAGGTGACGGACAACCTGGTGAACGGGCAGGTGGTGGGGCCGCCTGGGGTGGTGCGGCACGACGGGGACGATGCCTATCTGGTGGTGGCCGCGGATAAGGGCACGGCCCGGTTCTCGGATGTGGCCAACGAGGTGGCGGCGGGGTACGGGTTCTGGTTGGGGGATGCGTTCGCCTCGGGTGGGTCGGTGGGGTACGACCACAAGGCGATGGGGATCACCGCGCGGGGGGCCTGGGAGAGCGTGCAGCGGCATTTCCGGGAGCTGGGTGTGGACACCCAGTCCGAGGGGTTCACCGTGGTGGGGATCGGGGACATGTCCGGGGATGTGTTCGGCAATGGGATGTTGCGTTCGCGGCACATCCGGTTGGTGGCGGCGTTCGATCATCGGCACGTGTTCGTGGACCCGGATCCGGATCCGGTGGCGGGGTGGGCCGAGCGGCGGCGGTTGTTCGGGCGGGCGGGTTCGTCGTGGGACGACTACGACCGGACGGTGATCAGTGCCGGGGGTGGGGTGTGGCCGCGCACGGTCAAGGCGGTGCCGGTGGGGCCGCAGATGCGGGCCGCATTGGGGTTGGCCGAGGAGGTGCGGGAACTGAGCCCGCCGCAGCTGATCCGGGCCGTCCTGGCCGCGCCGGTGGATCTGTTGTGGAACGGGGGAATCGGCACCTATGTCAAGGCCTCGACCGAGACGCACGCCCAGGTCGGGGACAAGGCCAACGACGCGGTCCGGATCGATGCCGACCAGTTGCGGGTGCGGGTGGTCGGCGAGGGCGGGAACCTGGGGTTCACCCAGCGCGGCCGGATCGAGTTCGCCCGCCGTGGCGGGAAGATCAACACTGATGCGGTGGACAACTCGGCCGGGGTGGACTGTTCCGATCACGAGGTGAACCTCAAGATTCTGCTCGATCGGCGGGTGCGGGCGGGTGCGCTGGACCGCCCGGCGCGGGACGCGCTGCTGGCCGAGATGACCGAGGAGGTCGCCGGGCTGGTGCTGGCGCACAACCGCAGCCAGAACGCGGTGCTCGGGGTGGCCCGGGCGCACGCCCCGGAGATGGTCGGGGTGCACGCCCGGATGGTCACCGACCTGGCCGGGCGCACCGGGCTGGACCGGCAGCTGGAGGTGCTGCCCGACCCGGACGGGTTCGCTGCGCTGGAGGCGGCCGGGCAGGGCCTGACCGGCCCGGAGTTGGCCACCCTGCTCGCGCACACCAAACTCGACCTGACCCATCGACTGATCGACACCGACCTGCCCGATGCGCCCGCCTTCGCCGCCCGGCTGGCCGACTACTTCCCCCGCCCGGTGCGCGACCGGTTCGGCGCCGCGCTGACGGAACACCCCCTGCGCCGGGAGATCCTGACCACCCTGCTGGTCAACGAGATGGTCGACGGCGCCGGGATCAGCTACGCCTTCCGGCTCGGCGAGGAACTGGCCACCGACCCCGCCGACGCCGTCCGCGCCTACACCGTCACCACGACCGTCTACCAGCTCCCCGCGCTGTGGGGCGCCACCCGCACCGCCGACATCCCGACCACCCTGGCCGACCGGATCATCCTCGAATCCCGCCGCCTGCTCGACCGCGCCTCCCGCTGGTTCCTCACCAACCGCCCCCAACCACTGGCCACCAACGCCGAGATCACGCGCTTCGCGTCCACGGTCGGAGCGTTGCGGGGGCAGCTGTCCGGGCTGCTTTGCGGCCGGGAGCGCACAGCCGTCGAGGCGCAGGCCGAGGCGTTCGCCGCCGACGGCGCTCCACCGCAGCTGGCCCAGGAGGCGGCGCAACTGGTGTACGGCTACGGGTTGCTCGACGTCACCGAGCTGACCGAGCTGTCCGAACGCGACCGGGAACCGCGCGAAGCGCACGAGGTCGCCGCGCTGTACTACGCACTCTCCGAGCACCTGAGCATCGATCTGGCGCTCACGTCCGTCACCGCCCTGGAACGCGGAGACCGCTGGCACCAGCTCGCGCGGCTCGCGCTGCGCGACGACCTGTACGGCTCGCTGCGCGCGATCACCCTCGACGCGCTGCGGGAGAGCGCGCCCGGAACACCGACGGCGGAGACGATCGCGCGGTGGGAGCGGTCGAACGCCTCGCGACTGCTGCGGGCGCGGGCGGCCCTGCACGAGATCAACACAGCGGGTCAGCTCGACCTGGCGACCCTCTCGGTGGTGTCCCGGCAGCTGCGTGGGCTGGCCCGCTGACGGAGGAGTCCCCCCTGGTTTGAGAGGGTGTCCGGCGTGGCTCGCTACGTCGCACGGGTCCCGTTGCGCTGGACCGACCAGGACTCCTTCCACCACGTCAACCATGCCCGCGCGGTGACCCTGCTGGAGGAGGCCCGGATCGGACTGCTCTTCGACGAGGCCTCGGCCGCGGGCGTGACCGGCTTCGCCGCCGGGGTGGTCGTCGCCGGGCTCGAGGTCGACTACCGGCGGCAGATCCCGTACCGATCCCATGCGCTGCGGGTATGCATGTGGGTGCACCAGGTGCGCGCCGCCTCGTTCCTGATCGACTACGAGCTGCACGACGGGCCGGACGAGTCCGACGCCGTCGCGGTCGGTGCGCGCACCCGGATGGCGCTGTTCGATCTTGCTGCTCAGCGACCGCGCCGGATCACCGCCGAGGAGCGCGCATTCCTCGACCGCTGGGGCGAAGCATGATGACCACGACGGCCCTGCGCCTGGCCGACGCCGTCGAGCGTGACGACCTCGGCGCCTTCACCGCACGGGTGGTGCGGCTGGACCCGGCAGCACAGGTGCGGCTGCGGTGCGTCGGTCAACGGGTGACCGCCTGGGCGTCGACCCCCTTCGATGTGCTGGCCACTCGGTCGGTCCACGGCACCATGCAACCCGCCGACGTGACGGTACCCGCGTCCGGGCTGCTCACGGCGCTGGCGGTGGAACGCGCCGACCCGATCGACCCGGGGCCCGGCGGCGCCCCGTGGCAGCCGCCGTTCCCGCCCGACGAGGGTTGGTCCTTTGTCGACAACGTCCCCGCGGCCGAACTGGAGCGGCTCACCGAGCGCGGATTGGCCCTGGCTCGTGAACACGCGGGCCCCCTCGGCCCCCCCGCGTCGTTACTGGATCAGGCGGTGCTGACCGTGCAAGGTGAGTCCGGGCCCCCGGTGAAGGTGCCGACGCGCTGCTTGTTCGCGCTGTCCGGGATGGGATTCCTGGCTCCCGCCGAGCACGGCGCGGGGGACGCGCCGGCGATGGTCCGGGTGTCCGCGACCTCGTCCTGGCTGCGTCTCGACGCCCGCTACGGTGCCGTGGTGCGCAGGCGGATCATGGCGCTGCCGCTCTATCCGACCTGATCACGCGGACCTGTGAGTGCGTAACAG
>NZ_JBHSQW010000028.1:11567-103269 GCF_042658695.1 Pseudonocardia hispaniensis
CGGGGGGCAGCGGAACCGGCGTCTCCGAGGCGTTGAGCGCACACACCAGCGTGCTGCCCGGCCGGCGGAAAGCCAGGCACCCCGGCGGGGCGCCGTACCATTCGAGGCTGATCTGGTCCGTCGCGAACCCCGCGTGGCTGTGCCGCAGCTCAAGGGCGCGCCGGAACATCGACAACGTCGACGCCGTGTCCTCCAGTTGGACCTCGGCGGTCAGCCCGGACCAGTCGTCCGGCATCGGCAGCCACGGTTTGCCCTCGCTGAACCCGTACCCGGGTGGGCCGCCCTCCCAGGGCACCGGTATCCGATAACCGTCGCGGCCGCGTTCGGTATGCCCCGACCGCTCCCACACCGGATCCTGCAGCGCCCAGTCGGGCAGATCGACATCGGGCAGCCCGAGCTCCTCGCCGTTGTAGAGATAGACGACCCCGGGCAGGGCGAGGGTCACCAGCGCCATCGCCCGCGCCCTGGCCAGCCCGAGCGCGCCGCCACCGAAGCGGGTGACCGGACGGGAGACGTCGTGGTTGGACAGTGTCCACGTCGGACGCGCCCCGACCGAATCGACCGCCGCGATCGAATGCTCGATCGCCGCCCGCACCTCGGCGGCGTCGAATGGGGTCTGCAGCAACCGGAAGTTGAAGCCGAGATGCAGCTCGTCGGGGCGCACGTAGCGGGCGAAGCGCTCGTCGTCACGGACCCAGACCTCGCCGATCGCCATCCGCCCCGGGTAGTGGTCGAGCATCGCACGGATCATCCGATGGACGTCGTGGACACCGTCGTCGTCGAACCGGGGGTCGCCGCCGGTGTCCCCGAGCAACCGGGCGTGGGCCCCGGTGTCGTCGGGCAGTCCCTCCGGTTTCGCCATGCCGTGCGCGACATCGATCCGGAACCCGTCGACCCCGCGCTCGCACCAGAACCGCAGCGTCTTCTCCAGATCGGCCCAGACCTCGGGGTTGGTCCAGTTCAGATCCGGCTGTTCGGGGGCGAACAGGTGCAGATACCACTCCCCGTCCGTGCCGTCCGGATCCGACAGCCGGGTCCAGGCCGGTCCGCCGAACACGCTCTGCCAGTTGTTCGGCGGCTCGGAGCCATCGGGGTCGCGGCCGGGTCGGAAGTGGTAGCGCGCCCGCTCCGGGCTCCCGGGGGGCGAGTCGAACGCCGCCCGGAACCACTCGTGCTCGCTGGAGGTGTGGTTGGGCACCAGGTCGATGGTCACGCGGATCCCGTGCTGGTGCGCGTCCTCGACGAGCGCGTCGAACGCGGCCAGATCGCCGAACACCGGGTCGACATCGCGCGGATCGGCCACGTCGTAGCCGTGGTCGGCCATCGGGGAGGGGTAGAACGGCGTCAGCCACACCGCGTCGACGCCCAGCAACTCGAGGTAGCCGAGCCGGCTCCGGACCCCGTCGAGATCTCCGACGCCGTCGGCGTCGGAGTCACAGAAGCTGCGGACGTAGATCTGGTAAATGACCGCATCACGCCACCACTCCACGGGGCGCAATCCTGCCATCCGCGGCGTGGATCCTCAGAAGTCGGAATTGACCATGCTGGCCGCGGCGTAGGTCAGGTAGGTCCAGAGCTGATCGCGGTGAGCGTCGTCCAGTCCCGCCTCGTCGACCGCGACGCGCATACAGCGCAACCACGCGTCGCGCTCGATCGGTCCGATCCGGAACGGGGCGTGGCGCATCCGCAGCCGCGGGTGCCCCCGTCGCTCGGAGTAGGTGCGCGGGCCGCCCCAGTACTGCTCAAGGAACATCCGCAGCCGGTCCTCGGCCGGGCCGAGGTCCTCCTCGGGGTAGAGGGGGCGGAGCACCTCGTCCTCGGCCACCTGCTCGTAGAACCGCGAGACGATCTTGGCGAATACCGGAGCGCCGCCCACCTCAGCGTAGAAGTTCTGCGGACTGCTCACACGGACTCCCTGTCGACGTTCGTGGGGGCGGCGTGGCCGGGTCGCGCTGCCGGCCGACAATGCCCCTGTTGCCTCATTCTTGCACTATCCCTGGACCGAACCCTTCTCGGCGCCCGCCGGGCCCTGCGGGTCCAGCAGGGACAGCGAACCGAGCGGGCGGGGGATGCCCGCCTCGTCGAAGGCGTCGGAGATGGCCGCGTTGAGCGCGCGCTGTACCGCGAACTGCCGGCCGGGGTTGACCCGGACGGTCAGCCGCAGCACCACGCCCTCGGTGGTGACCTTGTCGACGCCGAGCACCTGCGGCGGCTCGATCACGTCCTCGGCCACGTCCTGCTGCTGCAGGCGTTCGCCGGCGATACGGTCGGCGAGCTCGATCGCCTGCGCGGTGTCGGCGGTGTGCGCGAGCGGCACGTCGACGACGGCGACGGCGTAGCCCTGGCTCATGTTCCCGACGCGCAGGATCTCGCCATTGCGCACGTACCAGACGGTGCCCTTGATGTCGCGCACCGTCGTGATCCGCAGCCCGACCGCCTCGACGGTGCCGTTCACCCCGCCGAGATCGACGACGTCGCCGACCCCGTACTGGTCCTCCAGCAACATGAACATGCCGGACAGGAAGTCGCGCACGAGGTTCTGCGCGCCGAAACCGATGGCGATACCGACGATCCCGGCCGAGGCCAGGATGGGGCCGAGCGCCACCCCGAACTCGCCGAGCACCATCGCCGAGGCGACCAGCAGCACGACCGCGGAGGTGAACGAGCGCAGCACCGAGCCGATCGTGCGGGCCCGCTGGGTTCGCCGCTGGGCGGTGACCGGTGTGGTCGCGGCCCGAAGCCGGGCCGGCGCACCGCGCAGCAGCAGCCGCGTCACCCGGCCGTTCGTGGCGCCCTCGATCAACCGGTTGATCGCCCGGTGGATGAGCCAGCGAACCAGCAACGACAACACGATGATGAGCGCGATCGCGGAGCCCTTGCTCATGATCGCGTCGGCGGACGCGGCCAGGAAATCGTTGTTCGTCCACCGGTAGAACCGGGCGCACCAGGTGCCGGCTTCGCCGGCGCAGGAGGGCTGTGCGGGCAGCAGCCCCGGGGGCACGGGGACCAGATCCATGGTCAGCGCAGCTCCAACCCGGTGTGTGCGGCGAGGAACGACAACTGGTCGACGGTCAGGTCGACGGTCCGGGAAACGGAGCGGCCGCCGTGCCCGACATCGGTCTCCCGACGGAGCAGAACCGGGCGGTCGGCGACCGCACCGGTCGTCGCGGACTGAAGGGCGGCACACATCTTGCGGGCGTGCAGCGGGTCGACCCGGGTGTCGGACTCGAACACGGTGAACAGCACCGCGGGGTAGCGGGTGCCCGGCCGGACGTGATGGTAGGGGGAGTAGGACAGCAACCAGCCCAGCTCGGTCGGGTCCGCCGCGGTGCCGTACTCGTCGTTCCAGGTCCGGCCCAGCGCGAACTCCTCGTAGCGCACCATGTCCAGCAGCGGAGCGGAGCAGACGACGGCGCGGTAGCGCTCCGGCCGCTGCACCAGCGCGGCGCCGACGAGCAGTCCGCCGTTCGAGCCACCGATCAGGGCGAGCTGCTCGGCACTCGTGGTACCGGCCTCGATCAGCGCCGCCGCGGCGGCGTGCAGGTCGTCGAACACGTTCTGCTTGTTGGCGCGGTTGCCTGCGAGGTGCCACTGCTCGCCCTCCTCGCCGCCGCCGCGCAGCGACACCAGGGCGAACGCCCCACCCGCGGCGACCCAGGCCAACGCCGACGGGGTGTAGGCCGGCTCGCGGCTGAGCCCGAACCCGCCGTATCCGGTCACCAGCGCCGGGACCGGGCGTGCGGGAGTGTCCCCGGCCGGGGTGAGTACGAACATCCGCACCGTGGTGCCGTCCAGGGAACGGAACGTGCGCTGCTCGGTGCGCGTCGGGGGGACCTCGACGGTCCCCGGTGCCGCGGTCTCGAGCCGGGTCGTGTTCCGGGCAAGGTCGAAGCGGTGTACCTGAGGCGGGGTGAGGAGGTCGGTCCAGCCGATCCAGAGCCGCCCGCGCTGCTCGGGGGTGTCCAGGTCGGCCGTGCTCAGCCCGGTGAGCGACCCGGTGCCGGGCAGCGGGACGGTGCCGCGCGGAGTGCCGTCGACCGCGTGGTGCAGCGCCACCTCGGCCACGGCATGCCGGGAACGGGCGAGCACGAGCAGCGGGCCGTCCCCGTCGGTGGGTTCCAGCCAGCGCACGCCCTCCAGTACGGAGCCCGGGTCCTCGGCGACCAGTTCGCGCCAATGCTCGCGCTGCGGGGTACGCGGGTCGGTGACGCACAGCCGCCAGCGCGGGGCACCGTCGGTGGTGCGCAGGTAGAGCCGCCCATCGCGCTCCACCCATGCGGTCGCCTGCACGTCGTCGTCCTGGGTCAGCACCGGGGTGAGCGGGCCGGGTTTGCCGTCGGTCAGCTCGGCGATCCAGATGCTGTCGCGCCGCGCGGTGCCGACATTGGCGGTCACGACGAGCCAGCGTCCGTCGCGGGAGGCCCGCACCCCGTAGTAGGTGTGCTCGTCGTAGAGACCGGGACCCTCGACGAGCTCGTCGGCGACGGGATCGGTGCCGATGCGGTGCCGCCAGATGCGGCGGTGGAAGTCCTCCTCGCCCGCGGGCACCTCGCCCGGGGCGACCTTGCGCACGAAGTACAGCTCCTCGCCGCCGGGCAGCCAGGCGATATCGGAGTAGCGGCAGCGGTCGATCGGGCCGTCGACCGGTTCACCGGTCGTGACGTCGAGGACATACAGGATCGACTGCTCGTCTCCGCCGCGGGAGACCTGATAGGCCAGCAGGGTCCCCTCCAGGCTGGGCGTCCAGGCGTCCAGGGTGGTGAGACCGGTCGGGTCGAGCTCGAGGGGGTCCAGCAGCACCCGCTCACGGAACCCGCCCGTGCCGTCGGGTTCGCGGACCAGCACGGCGGCGTGCTCCTGGTCGGGCAGGCGCCGGACGAAGAACGCCCGGCCGGCCCGCCACAGCGGCGCCGACACGGAACCCGACGACAGGAGCGCCCGCACCGTCGCGGTGAACCGCGCGCGGCCCGGCAACGCGTCAAGGTGTTCGCGGGCCAGCACGTCCTGCGCGGCCGACCAGGCTCGGGTGCGCGGGTCCTCGGGGTCCTCGAGCCATCGATAGGGGTCGGCGACGTCGTGGCCGTGCAGCCGTTCGACGAGGTCGAGGCGCTCGGCTCCGGGGTAGACCGGAGGGGGCGGAGCTGCGGTGCTCGGAGGTCCGGTTCGCTGGCTTCGCTCGCTCACGCGCCAGGAGATTACGGTACGGTCTCGGACGGGTTCCGGCCCCCAGCCGCGTCCGGGGGCGATGAGGTTGTCCTCGTGGCCGAGCGGGTGTGCACATGCGCCGGGACCGGGGTGCCGGGCGCGAGTCGCGGACACGGCTCAGGGGCGCCCCAGTGGGTGTGCAGCGGCAGCACGCCCGCCCAGTACGCCGGGTCGGCGATGTCGCGGTCCTCGTCGCCGGGCGGCCCGGTACGGATCTTGACGCTGGCCTCGGCCAGGTCGACCGCCAGCACCGCGGTCGCCGCCATCTCCTTTCCGTCGGGGAGCCGGGCGTGGCTCCACGATCCCGGCGCCAGGTGCTCGACGATGGCGCGAAGCCCGGTCAACTGCTCGCCACGGTCGGTGACCGGCCGGGCGGTGCCGTGCACGACGGCGCTGCGGTAGTTCATCGAATGGTGAAACACCGATCGGGCGTAGACGATCCCGTCCAGGAGCGTCACGGTGACGCAGACCGGGGCGCCCGCCGCGGCGGCGCGCAGTGTGGCCGCGCCCGTGGAGCCATGGAGGTAGAGCACGTCGTCGACGCGTCCGTAGCCGGTGGGGAGCACGACCGGTGCGCCCCGAAGAACCACACCCAGGTGACAGACCAGGCCGGCGTCGAGGACGGCGTGCAGATCGGCGCGGTCGATGCGCGCGCGGCGCCTGCCCCGCTTGAGCGTGCTGCGGGCAGTGGGGGACAGCGGTCGGTCCGAGATGGTCACGGGCCCAGCCTGACTCCCGAAGTGGCACTCTGGCAGGGCCAATTCGTGCGGAAACCGGAGGGCCGATCCGATGGGCGATCCGGAGATCCCGCCGATCGCCCTCGATCGCTCCGGTGCCGTGCCGCTCGGCGTTCAACTGGCCACGGCGCTGCGCGCGGCGGCGGCGACGGGGGTGCTGCGGGTGGGCGACCGGCTTCCCTCCACCCGGGCGCTGGCGGTGACGCTCGGGATCAGCAGGACCGTCACTGCCGCGGCGTATGACCAGCTGCTGGCCGAGGGCTGGGTCGCCGGGCGGCGGGGATCGGGCACCTACGTCACGGCCGCGCCACCGTCCGTGCCACCGTCCGTGCCGCCGCGACCGGCACCCCGGGCACCGTCGGCGGCCGGGCGCGAAGGCCTGGTCGACCTGCGGGCGGGGTCACCGTGCATCGAGGCGTTGGACCGTTCGGCCTGGCGCCGGGCCTGGCGGGCGGGGGCCGACCTCCCCGCCGACGCCTACCCACGGCCCGAGGGGGACCAGGCGTTTCGCACGGCGGTCGTCGACCATCTGCTGCGGCACCGCGGGCTGCCCGCCGATCCTGCCGAGGTCCTCGCCACCGCGGGCAGCACCGCCGCGATCGCGGAGCTCGCCCGCGTCCTGCCGCGCGGCGGCGCGGTCGCCGTCGAGGAACCCGGATACCGGCGGGCCGCCGCGGCGCTGGCGGCCGGCGGGCTCGATGTCGTCCCGGTGCGGGTCGACGAGCACGGCCTCGATGTCGAAGCCCTGCCGACCGGCCTCGTCGCCGTCTACTGCACCCCGGCCCACCAGTTCCCGCTCGGTGCGCGGCTCCCGGCGAACCGCCGGGTCGCGCTGGTGGAGCGGGCGCGCGCCGAGGGCATGCTCATCATCGAGGACGACTACGACGGCGAGTTGCGCTACGACGTCGCCCCGCTGCCCCTGCTCGCCGCGCTCGGACCGGACGTGGTGGTGCATCTGGGCACGGCGAGCAAGCTGCTCACCCCGACACTGGGTGCCGGCTGGATGGTTGCCCCGCCCGCCGTACGGGCCGCCGTGCTGGACCACCGCGACCGCACCGGCGTGCGCCCGTCACCCGCCGGGCAGCGGGTGCTCGCCGCACTGGCGGCGCACGGCGACCTCTCGCGCCACCTGCGGCGACTGCGGTGCGAACTGGCGAACCGGCGGGTCCGGGTCGTCACCGCCCTCGCCGGTGCTGGACTCCCGGTGCGCGGGGACGCGGCGGGCGCCCACCTGGTCGTCCCGCTCCCGCGGCGCGACACCGAACACGCGGCGCTGGCCGCGGCCGCCGCCCGCGGGGTGGCCCTTGACGGTCTGACCCGCCATTACGGCGGGTCCGCGCCACGCGCGGGTCTGGTGCTCGGCTACGCCGGGCCCGCCCGGGCAGACCTGGAGCCGGCGTTGGACGTCGTCGCCGATGTTCTGCGCCGTTGATCGGCCGCGGGCCCTGTCGGGGTTGTTGGTCCGGAGCCCGGATGGCCCGACAATGGTCGGTCTGGTGCAGCGACGCGGCCGGACAGCGGCGGCTGTGAGGAGGACGGCATGGGTCTGACCGGACTGTGGATCAGGACTCTGCACGATGGGCTGGTCCGTGCCGACCAGGTCATCGGCATCGAGTCGCACAGTACGCCCGAGCTCGCCGGTAAACCGCCACATTGGCTGTTGAACGTGGTGCTGGCGGTGCCGACGGGCAGCGGCGATCGGAACGGCTGGGACGTCACCGCGCTGCACCGAACGCTCGCACAATCCTCGACCGAGGCCACCGACGCGCCCGTCGAGCTGGCCAAGCTCCTGGCGGAGCTGGGAACCAGCACCGCGTGCGGCGTCCTGACGGCGAAGACCGAACGCAGCGGAACGGTGCGGTTCGCCTTCGAGCCGTTCGAGGTGCCCGCCCCGGTCTAGCGAGCGCCCACCTCCGCAGGCGCCGGCGGATGAACGCCGACGCGCCGAGACAGGCACCGGGACGGCTATCGTGGATCGGTGACCGTCGTCGAGGATCCGGTGCGCGGCGGACGCCCCTTCGCCGCGGCCCAGCCACGGCAGCTGATCGTGACTCTCTACGGACTCTATGCCCGCCAGAACGAGGGCTGGCTGTCCATCGCGTCGGTGGTGCGGCTGATGGCCGACCTCGGAGTTGACGGACAGGCGGTCCGGTCGTCGATCTACCGGCTCAAACGGCGGGGTCTGCTGATCGCCGAGAAGGTCGGCGGGACCGCAGGCTACACGCTGTCGCCGACCGCCCGGCAGATTCTCGACGAGGGCGACGCCCGCATCTTCGGACGGCGGCGGGCGACGCTCGACGACGGATGGCTGCTCGTCGTCTTCTCGGTTCCGGAGTCGGAGCGCGACAAGCGCCACCAGCTGCGCTCGCAGCTCACCCGGCTCGGGTTCGGCACCGTGGCGCCGGGGGTCTGGGTGGCACCCGGGCACCTGGAGACCGAGGTGCGCGAGGTCCTGGAACGGCGCGGGCTCACGGTGTACGCCGAGGTCTTCCGCGCGCAGCACCTCGCCTTCCGCGACCCCCGGGAGAACGTGCGAGGCTGGTGGGACCTCGAAGCTCTGCGTGAGCTCTACACCGACTTCGTCGAGCGGTACCGGCCGGTCCGGGAGCGCTGGTCGTCCGGAGTCGAGCGCGACGCGGCGCGGGCGTTCGCCGACTATGTGCAGGTACTGACCGCCTGGCGCAGGTTGCCGTACGCCGACCCCGGCCTCCCGCTGGCACTGCTGCCGGCGGACTGGAACGGGTTGGAGGCCGAGAACGTGTTCGCGGCGCTGCGCGAACGGCTGGCCGGTCCGGCACGCGAGCACGCCGGCGCGGTGCTGGTGCGGCCCGTCCGGGCCTAGCCGCCGGGTGCAGGTCCGCGGCGGGGTGCGGTGTCGTGGCCGATCTCGCCACTGGTCGCCGGGTGCCGAGGACGCATGTCGGCACGGCTCGCCGTGACGCCGGGCATCCGGGAGCTGCTGGAGACGATGCGCCGGACGGGCCGCCGGCTACCTGCCGACCGTCGGTTCACCGAGCGAGCGGGCCCCCGAAAATCGACCTGCGGGAGCGGCACGTCGGGTCCTGTGCCGGTGACGCCGCTACCCTCGGCGTTCATGAGCGCAACGGATCGAAAGGTGCGGGTGGCCGTCGTCTTCGGTGGCCGCAGCAGCGAGCACGCGATCTCGTGCGTCTCGGCCGGGAGCGTGCTGTCGCACCTGGACAGCGAACGCTTCGAGATCCTCCCGGTCGGCATCACCCGCGACGGTGCCTGGGTACTCGGTTCGCGCGACCCGGCGCGGTTGACGATCAGCGAGCGGCGGCTGCCCGCCGTCGACGCCTCGGGCACAGCGCTCGCGTTGCCCGGGGACCCCACCCGAGGGGGGCTGGTGCGTCTCGACGCCGACCGCCGCGGGGAGCTCTTCGCGCAGGTCGACGTCGTGTTCCCGGTTCTGCACGGCCCCTACGGTGAGGACGGGACGGTGCAGGGGCTGCTGGAGATGGCCGGCGTCCCGTACGTCGGGGCGGGCGTACTGTCCAGCGCCGCCGGCATGGACAAGGAGTTCACCAAGAAACTGCTCGCCGCGGAGGGCCTGCCGGTCGGCGACCGGGTCGTGCTGCGACCCGGCACCGCCACCCTCACCGACACCGAGCGCGAGCGGCTGGGGCTGCCGGTCTTCGTCAAGCCGGCCCGGGCCGGTTCGTCGGTCGGGATCACGAAGGTCTCGGACTGGGCCGCTCTCGGTGCCGCGGTCGAGGCCGCGCGGGTGCACGACCCCAAGGTGCTGGTCGAGGCGGCGATCGTCGGTCGTGAGGTCGAATGCGGGGTGCTCGAGTTCCCCGATGGTGCGGTGCGGGCCAGCGTTCCGGCCGAGATCCGGATCGTGGGGCCCGGCCCGGAGTTCTACGACTTCGAGGCGAAGTACCTCGACGACGTCTGCGAGTTCGACATCCCGGCGAAGCTCGACGACGCGGTCACCGAGCGGGTGCGCGAGCTCGCGGTGGCCGCGTTCCGGGCGTTGGACTGCCAGGGGCTCGCACGCGTCGACTTCTTCGTGGGGCCACGCGGCGAGCTGACGATCAACGAGATCAACACTATGCCGGGGTTCACCCCGATCTCGATGTACCCGCGGATGTGGGCGGTCACGGGGGTGGACTACCCGACGCTGCTGTCCACGCTGGTTGACACGGCGCTCGCCCGCGGGACCGGATTGCGCTGAGCCGACGTGGCCCGGGCGTACTGACCGAGAGGTGGGCCAGTGGCGCCCGGGCCCGGAGGTCGCCCCGGGCGGGACCGTGATCGGCGATTCGGTGGCTACCACCGCGTTCTGCGCGGCTCGCGCCGCCACAATGATGATCACGACCTCGGGTGAGGAGTGAACTGAAGGTCCCCCCGACTCGCGCTCGGAAATACCCCGACTCGCGCTCGGAAATACCCCGACTCGCGGGGAGGGGGACGGCGGTCAGCGGACGGCGATCGGGGTCGGGGGCAGGGTTGTGCGGACCGCGTCCGACACCGCCTGCAGCGGCCCGCTGCCGACCGTGGAAGGCATGGTGAGGACCACATAGACCGGCCGATCGACCGCGACGTAGCTGCTCAGGGTCGGATCCGGGGCGATGTCGGTGAGCTGCAGCCAGTTCACCCCGTTGATCTCGATGAGCGGCGAGGACGGGGTGAGCTCCACGGGCCGCGGCAGCCCACAGCGCAGCACGACGGGGCGCGGCGCGGCCACCCAGGCACGCACCCCGGCCGGGGCCGGAGCCGACAGCGGACGCTCGGGGAGCGGCTCCTCGGGGCCCGGCAGCTCGGCCGGGACGGCACCCAGCACGGAGGTGCACTCGGGGGAGCCGGCACCGGGTGCGTCGACCGGGGCCACCGCCAGCGGCCCGGTCTCGGCCGGGGCCGGGGCGGCGGCGTCCGGGCCGCCGATGCCGCGGACCCGGACGACGATCGCGATCGCCGCGACCACGACCGCCAGCAGGACCGGTAGCGTGATCGCGACAATGACCGCCGGCCGGGGTCGCTCCCATCGTCCGGTACGGCTCTCGGGCGCTGCCACAGGCATCAGCTCAGCTTGACGACGGGGCAGGTGAGGGTGCGGGTGATACCACTGACCCCCTGCACCTGGGCCACCACGAGCTGCCCGAGCTTGTCGACGTCGTCCGCCTCGGCCCGGACGACCACGTCGTATGGTCCGGTGACGTCCTCGGCCGAGATGACCCCGGGAATGCCGGCGATCGAAGCCGCCACGGCGGCCGCCTTGCCGACCTCCGTCTGGACCAGGATGTAAGCGTGAACCACGGCGTGCCCCTTCCATGTCGGGATGTCCGTCGCGTCATCCCGATGGCGCGGCGGTCGTGTCGGGTAGGAAAGTCGGAAGCCGAACGTACCGGAGGTGGCCGCTGTGCCTATATCGTCGAGGGCCTCATCCGGGGGAGCCGAGGGGGTGAATCCCGCGACCACCCAGCCGGAGACGCTCGCCGAGCTGGGGGAGTTCAGCCTCATCGATCGGGTCACCGCCGGTCGGCCGCTGTCGCCAGGGACGTTGCTCGGCCCCGGTGACGACGCCGCGGTCGTCGCGGCGCCGGACGGCCGGGTCGTCGCCTGCACCGATGTGCTCGTCGAGGGCGTGCACTTCCGATTCGACTGGTCCACTCCGGAACAGGCAGGTCGCAAGGTCGCGGCGGCGAACCTGGCCGATGTGGCGGCAATGGGTGCGGTGCCGACGGCGCTGCTGGTCGGGCTGGCCTGCCCGGCCTCGACGCCGGTCGCGACCCTGGAGGGCCTGGCCGACGGGCTCTGGGCCGAGGCCAGGGCGTCGGGGATCGGCGTGGTCGGCGGGGACGTGGCGGCGTCGGCCACGCTCGTGATCTCCGTCACGGCGCTCGGTTCACTGGAGGGCCGCGAACCGGTGACCCGCGCGGGTGCCCGCCCCGGTGACGTCGTCGCGCTGTGCGGGCGGATCGGCTGGGCCGCCGCCGGACTGGCCGTCCTGCATCGCGGGTTCCGCTCGCCGGTGGCGGTCGTCGGGGCTCATCGAGTTCCCGAGCCACCCTACGCCGCCGGGCCTGCCGCGGCGCTGGCCGGGGCCACCGCGATGATCGATGTCTCGGACGGGCTGCTCGCCGACCTCGGACACGTCGCGGAGGCCTCCGGGGTTCTCGTCGACGTGCACAGCGGCGCGCTCGAGGTGCCGATGCGGCTGCGCGAGGTGGCGTCCGCGCTGGGCACCGATCCGCTGCACTGGCTGCTCACCGGCGGCGAGGATCATGCGCTGGTCGCGACCTTCCCGCCGGGGGGTGCGCTGCCGTCCGGCTGGACCGTGATCGGTGCGGTTCGCGAGGGTGCCCCCGCCGTGCTCGTCGACGGTCGCCCGTACGCGGGTTCGGGGGGCTGGGACCACTTCGCACGAGGCTGAGCGCGGCGCTCACCCCGCGTATGCCGGATCAGCCCGTCGAGCCGGGCCTCGGCCGCGGTGCCGGCGCAGCCGAGCGTGGGCATTCCACCACCGGTTCAGCGCCGCGGCACGGGCGTTCCCCGGATCGAGGCATCCAGCAGCTGCACCGGGTGCAGCAGCGCCAGGTCGTCGTCGAGGTACTTGCCGATCTGCAGCAGGCACCCCGGGTTGGCGGTGACGACCACCCGCGGCGCCACCGATCGCACGTTGGCCGCCTTGCGCTCGCCCAGCTGCGCCGCGGCGTCCGGCTCGACCAGGTTGTAGATGCCCGCCGAGCCGCAGCACAGCTCGGCCTCGGGGAGGTCGACGAGCTCCAGCTCCGGAATGGAACGCAGCACCGCCCTCGGCTGGGCGCGGACCCGCTGGGCGTGCCCCAGATGGCAGGCGTCGTGGTAGGCGACCCGACCGCGGAACGGGTGCCGAGGCGCCCGCGGTCCGCCGTCGTCGAGCAGGTCGGCCAGCACCTCGTGCACGTCGCGCACCCGGGCGCTGAACGCCTTCGCACGCTCGGCCCACACCGGGTCGTCGGCGAGCAGGTGGACGTACTCCTTCATCGACGACCCGCACCCCGCGACGTTGGTGACGATCGCGTCGACCTCCAGGGCGTCGAACCGGGCGATCGTCTGCCGGGCCCTGGCCACCGCGTCGGGTTCGCGACCCGCGTGCAGTTCCAGCGCCCCGCAGCACTGCTGGTCCCGCGGTACCAGCACGTCGCAACCCTCCGCGGCGAGCACCCGCACGGTGGCCTCGTTGACCCGGTGGAAGAACACGTCCTGCACACAGCCGGACAGCAGCGCGACCCGGGAACGCCGTTCGCCGACGGCCGGGGTGAAGACCGGCAGGCGCGCGAAGGCGTCGCGCACGGTCACCGGCGGCAGCAGCGACTCCAGGGCGCCGAGCCGCCCGGGCAGCCGCGTCGCGAGCCTGCGCACCGCGGGCACCCGGCGCAGCCTCTGGTAGAGCGCCCCGGGCAGCGCCGCCGCGCGCAGCCTGCGTTTGTACGGGAACAGCGCGAAGATCGCGTCCCGGAAGAGCCGGTCGGCCCGGGATCGTTCGACGTTGCGCTCGAGTTGCGGGCGCACCGACTCCAGCAGCCGGTCGTACTGCACGCCGGACGGGCAGGCCGTCACGCAGGCCATGCAGCCCAGGCAGCGATCGATGTGTTCGTGGAACGGGCCCTGCAGCGGGATCTCGCCCTTCTCGGCGAGGTTCATCAGGTAGATCCGGCCGCGCGGGGAGTCCATCTCCTCGCCCCACAGCTGGTAGGTGGGGCAGGTGGGCAGGCAGAACCCGCAGTGCACGCAGTCGTCGAGCAGGTCGCGCTCGGGCGGGCGGTGCGCGTCGAAGGCACCGGGGCCGGCGGGGGCGGTGGTCACGAACGGATCACATCCACGGGTCGAAGCGGCCGGGCCCGAGGCGGGCCTTGGGGTCGAGTGCGGTCTTGACGGCCTTGAACACGCGCACCGCGGACGGCGGCGGGCCCCACGCGGGCGCGCCGAGCCCGGCGGGCCGCTCCCGCAGCGTGGATGTCCCGCCGGCGGCGTGCACCGCCTGGTGCGCGGCCACCACGCCCGCGGCGGAGGCGGGCAGGGCCGCGGTGGCCACGCCGGTGCCCAGCCCCACGGTGAGGGCGGCGGAGTTGGTAGCCGCCCCGGGCAACGCGGCGAGCAGGCCCGGGAGCATCGAGGGCCGGGCGCCGATGCGCAGGACGGCCTGCCCGGGCCGCCCCCGTACCCGTTCGGCGTGCGCCGCCCATTCCTCGGGCTCGGCCTCGGCCGCGCCGGAGCCCAGTGCGCCCAGCAGCCGCTGCACCCGCCCGCCGAGCGCGTCCGGGGTAGCCTCGACGCGCACCAGGAGCCTGCCCGACTCGGTCGCGCCCGGTCCCGAACCGTCGCCGCGAGAATGCGATCGCCATTCCACGGCCACCGCCTCGTACGGGCCGTCGAGGACCGGCGCGGCGTATCCGGCTGCCTCGGCGAGCGAACAGTCCAGGGCGAGCGTGGCCGCCTTCCTGGGCACCGGGTGCAGCCGAAGCACGACCTCGACCAACACCCCGAGAGTGCCGTAGGAGCCGTGCATCAGCTTGGCCAGGTCGTAACCGGCCACGTTCTTGATCACGTGCCCGCCGCTGCGGGCAACGGTGCCGTCGGCCAGCACCACGGTGGCGCCGATGACGAGATCGCGCATCGAGCCGCGGGCCAGCGCGGCCGGGCCGGCGTCGGCGGTGGCGACGAGTCCGCCGAGCGTCGCGCCGCACGCGACCCTGGCGGCGTCGAAGGCCACCTGCTGCCCGTGTGCCGCAAGCGTCTCGTTGAGATCTCGTAACGGGGTGCCGGCGTACGCCGAGACGGTCATGTCGCCGGGGTTGTGGGTGATCACTCCGGCCAGCCCGGTCGTATCGAGCACGGCGTCGATGGCGTGCAGGTCGCCGCCCCACGAGGCGGCGGTACGGGCACCGGCGATCGCCAGCGTGCCCGTGGTCTCGAGGACCGCGTCGCGTACCGAGCGCAGATCCGTGGGGCGCAACGGGGTGGGGGCGGGTGCGGTCACAGGCGTTCGATCACTCCAGCTTCCTCGAGGGGGTGGGGCCGGTAGCGGCCCGGGCGCTCGCCGCACAGCCGCGGTGTCGGCAGCACCTTGCCGGGGTTGCAGATGCCGTCGGGGTCGAAGGCGTCCCGGATGCGCTGCATGACGGCCAGATCGTCGCGGGAGAACATCTTGGGCATCGAGCACGCCTTGTCCGTCCCGATGCCGTGCTCGCCGGACAGGGAACCGCCCAGCTCGACGCACAGCTCGGCGATCTTGGCGGTGAGCTTCTCGGCCCGCTCGGTCTCGCCGGCCGCGGCGTTGTACAGGACCAACGGGTGCAGGTTGCCGTCGCCCGCGTGAAAGACGTTCGCGACCCGCAACCCGGCCGCCTCGCCCATCGCGGCGATCCGGTCGAGCACCTCGCCGAGCCGGGTGCGGGGGACCACACCGTCCTGGACGAAGTAGTCCGGCGAGATGCGCCCGACCGCGGCGAAGGCCGCCTTGCGCCCCCGCCAGATCGCCGCTCGCTCCGCGGCCGAGCCCGCGATGTGCAGCCGGGTGCAGCCATGCCGGTCGCAGATCCGTTTGACCTGCTCGAACTGGACCTCACACTCCTCGACCGGCCCGTCGAGTTCGACGACGAGCGCGGCCGCCACCCCGACCGTGTAGCCCGCGTGCACCGCCTGTTCGGCGGCCTCGATCGCGAGGGTGTCCATCATCTCGACCGCGGCCGGGACTATTCCGGCGGCGACGATGTCGCTGACCACGTCGCCCGCCGCACTGATCGATCCGAAGTCGGCGAGCAGCGTGCGCACCGTCTCCGGAGTCGGCAGCAACCGAACGGTGATCTTGGTGGTGATGCCGAGGGTGCCCTCGGAGCCGACGAACGCCCCGCGCAGGTCGGGTCCCGCCTGCTCGGGCGAGTCGCCGCCGAGCGTCACCGTTGCGCCGTCGGGCAGCACGACCTCGGTCGCGAGCACATGGTTGGTGGTGAAGCCGTACTTGAGGCAGTGCGCGCCACCTGCGTTCTCCGCGACGTTCCCACCGATGGTGCACACCTGCTGGCTGGACGGGTCGGGCGCGTAGTAGAGGCCGTGCGGCGCGGCCGCGGCGGTGATCTCGAGGTTCGTCACCCCGGGCTCGACGACCGCACGCCGGTTCACCGGGTCGACGTCCAGGATCCGGCGCAGCCGCGACAGCGAGATCACCACGCCGTCGGCCACCGGCAGCGCGCCGCCGGACAGCCCGGTCCCGGCGCCGCGCGCCACGAACGGCACCCCGTGCTGGGCGCACACGCGCACCGCGGCCGCCACCGCCGCGGCGTCGCGGGGCAGCAGCACCAGGTCGGGCACCACGCGGTAGCCGGTCAGCCCGTCGCATTCGTAGGCTCGGCAGCGCACCGGGTCGTCGATCACGTTCTCGGCCCCGATCGCGCGGGCGAACGCGCCGCGGACCCCTTCGTCGAGCGTCACCGGTACACCTCCACTCTCACGGCCGACGCCCAACGTAGTCCCTGCTGGTTCGGCCGGTGCAGCGGACGGCGACCGGAGGCGGAGCCGCGCGAAGGCCGTCACCGATTCGACAGGTCGTGGGCGCTGAATTCCACGATTCGGAATCGCGACGCCGTGCTGATAGAAAGTAGCTGCTCAGCGGACGGCGATCGAGGGAGGTGGATGCGGTGAGCACGGACCAGACGACCGGCGGGCTTCGGGTCGACCCTGTGCTGCGGGCCTTCGTGGAGGACGAGCTGTTGGCGGGGCTGGACGAGCCCTCGGCCGAGTGGTTCTGGGCGGCGCTGGCTCGGTTGCAGCGGCGCTTCTCCGGGCGGATCGGCGAGCTGCTGGCGCGCCGTGACGAGTTCCAGGCGCGAATCGATGACTGGCACGCGGCGAACCCGGGAACCACCGACATGGCGGCCTACGAGGCGTTCCTCACCGAACTCGGCTATCTGGTGCCGCCGGTCGAGGCGCGGGTGCAGGTCAGCGGGGTCGACCCCGAGATCGCCGAGGTGGCCGGGCCGCAACTCGTGGTGCCCGCCACCGTCCCGCGGTACGCGCTCAACGCCGCGAACGCGCGCTGGGGCTCGCTGTATGACGCCCTCTACGGCACCGACGTGCTGCCGCTGGACCACGAGCTGACGCCCGGGTACGACGAGCGGCGCGGCGCCCAGGTGATCGCCGAGGCCGACCGGGTGCTCGACGAGCTGTTCCCGCTGGCGCGGGGCCGCCACGCGGAGGTCACCGCCTACACCGTCGCAGACGGAGGGCTCGTCGCCGAGACGGCGTCCGGGCGCACCGCGCTCGCCGACCCTGAGCAGTTCGCCGGGTACCGCGTCGCGACCGGTGCCGAGCCGGCCGCCGTGCTGCTGGTCCGGCACGGCCTGCACGTCGAGCTGACCCTCGACCGCGAGCATCGGGTCGGCCGGCAGCACCACGCCGGGGTGGCCGACGTGGTGCTGGAGGCCGCGGTCACCACGATCGTCGACCTGGAGGACTCCGTCGCGACCGTCGACGGCGCGGACAAGGCCGCGGCCTACCGCACCTGGCTGGGGCTGATGACCGGCGAGCTCGTCGCCGAGTTCGACAAGGGTGGCCGCAGGATCCGCCGGCGGATGCATCCCGACCGGGACTATCGCGCGCCGGACGGCTCGCCGCTCACGCTGGCGGGCCGGTCGCTGCTGCTGCTGCGGACCGTCGGTCATCACATGACCACGTCCGCGGTGCGCACCGCCGAGGGCACCGAGATCGCCGAGGGGCTGCTCGACACGCTGGTCGGAGCCGTCGCCGCGCGGTACGACCTGAATCGGCTCGGTCGGCACCGCAACTCCCGCGCCGGGAGCGTGTATCTCGTCAAGCCCAAGCAGCACGGTCCGGACGAGGTCGCGCTGACCGTCGAGATCTTCGCCGCCGTCGAGCAGGAGCTGGCTCTGGTGCCCCGCACCCTCAAGGTGGGCATCATGGACGAGGAGAAGCGGACATCGGTCAACCTGGAGGCCTGTATCGCCGCGGCCGCGGACCGCGTCATCTTCGTCAACACCGGGTTCCTCGACCGCACCGGGGATGAGATCCACACCTGCTTCGCCGCGGGCCCGGTCGTACGCAAGGCCGACATGAGGTCGACGACCTGGCTGGGCGCCTATGAGGACCGCAACGTCGACGTCGCCCTGCGCGCCGGGTTCGCCGGTCGGGCACAGATCGGCAAGGGTATGTGGACCAAGCCCGCGGCGATGGCCGACATGCTCGAGGAGAAGATCGTCCACCCCCGGGCGGGCGCGAACACCGCCTGGGTGCCCTCGCCGACCGCCGCGACGCTGCACGCGCTGCACTACCACCGCGTCGACGTGCGGGCCCGGCAACGCGAGATCGGCGCCCGTCCCCTGACACCGCGCCGCGAGCTGCTGGAACTGCCGCTGCTCACCCCGGAGGCTGTTGCCGCGCTGACCGGGCCGGAGCGGCGCCGTGAGCTGGAGACCAACGCGCAGTCGATCCTCGGCTACGTGGTGCGGTGGGTGGGGCTGGGCATCGGCTGCTCCACGGTGCCCGATCTGGACGATGTCGGGCTGATGGAGGACCGCGCGACGCTGCGGATCTCCAGCCAGCACATCGCCAACTGGCTGCACCACGGTCTGGTCGACGCCCAGACCGTCCGCGAGACCTTCGCCCGGATGGCCGCGCTGGTCGACCGGCAGAACGCCGGCGAGCCCGGCTACCGGCCGATGAGTGCCGATCTGCAGGGCAGCGAGTCCTTCCAGGCCGCCCTCGAGCTGGTCTTCGCCGGCCGCACCGAACCCAACGGCTACACCGAACGGATCCTGACCAACTGGCGGCAGAAGGCCAAGAAGTCGAGGCCTGTGAGTGCGTAACAGTGTTCAAACACTGTTACGCACTCACAGGTGGGGGAGGTGTGCGTGCTCGGGCTCGTCCTCGCGCATCTGGTGATGGCCGCAGTCCTGCCCGCGGTGTCGGCGCGAAACCGGCGAGCCGCATTCCGGGTGGCCGCGCTGCTCCCCGCGGTGACGCTGCTCTGGGCGCTGGGCAACGCCGGGCAGGCACTCGGGCCGGGCCTGAGCTCGACGACGTCGTGGGCACCCGAGCTGGGCCTCGCGTTCGATCTCCGGCTCGACGCGCTGGGCCTGGTGATGGTGGTGCTGGTATCCGGGCTCGGGGCACTGATCCTCGCCTACAGCGGTTCGTACTTCGGGCGCAAGAGCCGTGACGCGCCCCGCACCGCGGCTCTGCTGCTGTTCTTCGCGGGTGTGATGCTCGGGCTCGTTCTCGCCGACGACCTGCTGACCCTCTACGTGTTCTGGGAGCTGACCTCGATCGCGTCGTTCCTGCTCGTCGGGCAGAGCGGGGAGCACCGCGCCAACCGGCGCGCGGCGGTACAGGCGCTGCTGGTCACCGTGTTCGGGGGGCTGGCGATGCTGCTGGGCATCGTGCTGCTCGGCGACGCCGCGGGCACCTACCGGATCTCCGAGATCGTCGCCGTCCCGCCCACGGGCCCCACCGTCACCGCCGCGCTGGTGCTGATCCTGCTCGGCGCGCTGACCAAGTCGGCGCAGCTGCCGTTCCACCCGTGGCTGCCCGCGGCGATGGCGGCGCCGACACCGGTCAGCGCCTACCTGCACGCGGCGTCGATGGTCAAGGCCGGTGTGTTCCTGGTGGCGCGGCTGTCGCCCGCGTTCGCCGAGCGGGCCGTGTGGTGGGTGCCGATCGTGGTGCTCGGGCTTTGCACGATGCTGGTCGGGGGATGGCGCGCGCTGCACGAAACCGACCTCAAGCGGCTGCTCGCCTTCGGGACCGTCAGCCAGCTGGGCTTTCTCATGGTGCTGTTCGGTGCCGGCGGACGGATCGCCGCGATGGCCGGACTGGCCCTGCTGCTCGGGCACGGGTTGTTCAAGGCGCCGCTGTTCCTGGTCGTCGGGATCGTCGACACGATCACCGGGACCCGGGACGTGGGAAAGCTCTCCGGGCTCGGCCGCCGGGTGCCGTCCCTCGCGGCGGCCTCGGCCCTGGCGGCGGCGTCGATGGCGGGGCTGCCGCTGCTGCTCGGTTTCCTCGCCAAGGAGGCCGCGTTCGAGGCGTTCCTGCACGACGGCGGGGCCCGCGGCTGGCTCGTCGCCCTCACCCTGCTCGTCGGCTCGACGCTGACTGTGGGCTACAGCGCCCGGTTCCTGTGGGGTGCGTTCGCCACCAAGCCGGGGGTGCCGGCCGTCCCGGCCGAGCGACCGTCCTACGGGCTCACCGTGCCGGTGTGGATCACCGCGCTGGCCGGGCTCGTGCTGGGTTCGGTCACCGCGATCGTCGACGGGCCCGCGAGCCGCTACGGTGCGGCCTACCCCGCCCACGACGCCGTCGAGCGCGACTACCATCTCGCGCTCTGGCACGGGCTGAACCTGCCGCTGCTGTTCTCCGGCATCGCGCTCGGGCTCGGCGTGCTGGCGCACCTGCGCCGCGACGCGCTCACCACGCTGCACCGGCGGCTCGGCCACCCGGTCAGCGCGCAGCGCGGTTACGAGCTCGCCGTCGCGGCCCTGGAGCGGGTGGCGATGCGGGTGACCGGTCGGCTCCAGGTCGGCTCCCTTCCGACCTACCTCGGGTTCATCCTGCTCACCGTGCTGGCGCTACCCGGCGGGGCGCTGCTGGCCGGTGATCGCCGGCCAGCCGGACAGGCCGTGTTCCACACGGCGATCCAGCTGCCGCTGGGCCTGATCGTCGTCATCGCGGCCCTGGCCCTGGTGCGGGTCCACCATCGGTTCACCGCGGTGCTGCTGGTCGGCGCGATCGGCTACGGAATCGGAGGGCTGTTCATCGTCGACGGCGCACCGGACCTCGCCCTCGCCCAGTTCCTCGTCGAGACGCTGACCCTCGTCGCGTTCGTGTTCGTGCTGCGCCGACTGCCCGCGCATTTCGTGCAGAAGCGGTCGCCGCGCTGGGTGGTCGTGCCCAAGGCGGTGCTCGCCACGGCCGCCGGGATCCTGGTCGCCACCCTCGGCGTGGTGGCCAGCGGGGCGCGGGAAGCGCCCGCAACGGCCAGTGAGCAGTTCGCCCGGCTCGCTCCGGAGGCGGGCGCCACCAACGTCGTCAACGCGATCCTCGTCGACTTCCGAGCCCTGGATACCGTCGGCGAGATCACGGTGCTGCTCATCGCGGTCGCGGGCACCGTGAGCCTGGTGCTGGCCACCCGCCGCGACCGCAGGCGCGGCGGCAGGGTCACCGGCGGCGCGGACACCCCGGAGCATGAGGAGGAACTACTCGGATGAGTAGCCCGGAACACGCCGGTCTGCCGCTGGGGGACACCCCCGACGAGGATCCGGCGTTGCCCGGTAAGCCCCCGGTGGGTACCGGTCGCACGCTGATGCTGGAGATGGCGACCCGGGTGCTGTTCCCAACGGTGCTCGTCTTCTCGGTCTACCTGCTGCTGGCCGGGCACTACAGCCCCGGCGGGGGGTTCTCCGGCGGGCTGGTGGCCGGGCTGGCGTTCGTCCTGCGGCATATCGCGGGCGGCGACTCCGAGGCCGCCCGGATCGGTACGCGCCTGCGCGTCCGGCCCCGGCAGCTCGCCGGGGCCGGGTTGACGCTGGCCGTTCTCACCGCGCTGGTCCCGACCCTGTTCGGGCTGCCGACGCTGACCAGCGCGAAGCTCGGCGTGCAGGTACCGGTGCTCGGACAGCTCGACCTGGTGACGAGCCTCGTCCTGGACGTCGGGGTCTACCTGCTCATCGTCGGTGTCGTGCTCGAGCTGATCCGCTCGCTGGGCACCGGGATCGAACGCGACGCCCATGAGGCGGAGGAAACGGCTCGGTGAACACCGTCAACCTCAGCATGGCGGTGGTGCTGGCCGTGCTCTACTCGGTCGGGTTCTACCTGCTGCTGCAGCGCTCCCTGATGCGGGTGTTGCTGGGCATCGTGGTGCTCGGCCACGGCACGAACCTGCTGCTGCAGCTGATCGGCAGCCCGCCCGGCCGGGCCCCGATCCTGGGCATCGTCCCGCCATCGGAGTTCACCGACCCGCTGCCGCAGGCGCTGGCGCTGACCGCCATCGTCATCACCTTCGCGCTGACCACCTACCTGCTGGCGCTGGGTTACCGATCCTGGGCGCTGCTGGGCCACGACGAGGTGCAGGACGACCTCGAGGACCGTCGGATCGCGCGGCGCGAGCGGCCCGAGGCCGGGATGGAGGAGGAGGCCTCCGGCGACGACGACACCGAGGATCCCGGCTCCGCCGCGGCCTCCGGCGACCCGATCGACCCGGTGGCGGACGGCGGTGCGCGGTGAACGCTCTGGTGACCCTGCCGGTACTGCTGCCGATTCTCGGCTCCGCGCTCACCGTTCTGGCCGGTCGGTCGGCCCGCGTGCAGCGGGTGATCGGGGTCGTCGTGCTGGCTGCCGTGTCGGCGGTGGCGGTGGCCCTGCTCGTCGCGGCGGACCGCGGCGGACCGGTGGTCGCCCAGATGGGTGGCTGGCCCGCCCCGGTGGGCATCGTGCTCGTCGCCGACCGGCTCTCGGCGCTGCTGTTGCTCATCTCGACGCTGGTGACGCTCGCGGTGCTGATCTACGCGATCGACCAGCGCATCGCCGACTACGGCCCGGACGCCGCCAGCACCACCTTCCACCCCGTGTTCCTGCTGCTGTCGGCCGGGGTCTCGCTGGCCTACCTGACCGGTGACCTGTTCAACCTCTTCGTCGCGTTCGAGATCATGCTCGCCGCCTCCTACGTGCTCATCACCTGGCGCACCACCGCGTCCCGGATCCGCTCCGGGATGACCTATGTGACGGTCAGCCTGATGTCGTCCTTGCTGTTCCTCACCACGATCGCACTGGTCTACGGGGCCACCGGAACCGTCAACCTGGCCGATCTGGCAACCCGCATCGGTGAGCTCCCCACCGGGCTGCAGGCCGTGTTCGGGTTGCTGACCCTGGTCGTGTTCGGGATCAAGGCCGCGATCGTGCCGCTGCATTTCTGGTTGCCCGACAGCTACCCCAACGCGCCCGCCCCGGTCACCGCGCTGTTCGCGGGACTGCTGACCAAGGTCGGTATCTACGCGCTGCTGCGGACCCAGACGTTGATCTTTCCGGATGACCGCTCCTCGACGCTGCTGCTCGCGCTCGCCGCGCTCACGATGATCGTCGGCGCGCTCGGTGCGCTCGCCCAGAACGACCTCAACCGCCTGCTGTCGTTCCTGCTCGTCAGTCACATCGGGTTCATGCTGTTCGGGCTCGCGGTGTTCGACGCCGACGCCGTGGCCGCAACCGCGCTCTACATCGTCCACCACATCACGGTGCAAGCGACATTATTCCTGGTCAGCGGCCTGATCACGCGGCGGACCGGCACGGTGTCGATCGAGTCGATGGGTGGGCTCGCGCGGATGGCACCGGGGCTGGCGGTGCTGTTCTCGATCCCGGCGCTGACCCTCGCCGGAATTCCGCCGACGTCCGGGTTCGTGGCCAAGCTCGCGCTGCTGCAGGCCGGAGCGGGGGCCGGGACGCTCGCCGTGGTGGCGGCCGGCGTCCTGATCGTCGCCAGCCTGCTCACCGTGTACGCGATGGCGCGGGTGTGGGTGCGGGTGTTCTGGGGCTCGGCCAGGCCACCACTGACGGATCCCGATCCCACCGACGATCTCGTCGTCGGGACCGCGCGCACGGCCAGGCCGATGTACCTCGCCACCGGGGCGCTGGTCGGGGTCAGCATCGCGATCGCGGTCGCGGCCGGGCCGCTGTCCGCGATCACCGCCCGGGCCGGCCACGACCTGCTCGACCGCGGGCCCTACCGGACCGCGGTGCTCGGCGCGGAGTCACCGCGATGAACGCGGCGTGGGTCCGGCGCGTGCCGCAGGTTCTCCTGCTCACGGTCGTGTGGGTGCTGCTGTGGGGCACGGTGTCGGTGAAGATCGTGCTGGGCGGGCTGCTCGTCGGGTCCGCGGTCGCCTACCTGTTCCCGCTGCCCGTGGAGCATCCGGCGATGCCGGTCCGCCCGTGGCGGCTGCTGCAGCTGGCCGGCTATCTGGTCGTCGACCTGGTGATCTCCGGGGTGCAGGTCAGCTGGGAGACGCTGCGCTACGGGCCACGGGCGCGGGCCGGGATCATCGTCGTGCCCCTGCTGTCGCGGTCCGGGCGGGTGGTGACGGTCATGGCAGGCGGCGTCGTGCTCACCCCGGGCAGCTATGTCCTGCAGATCGACCAGCGCGGCGGCGTCGCCTACGTCTACACCCTGGGGCTGCGCAGCGTGGCCGACGCCGAGCGGGCCCGGCGGCAGATCCTCAGGCTGCAGCTGCGGGTGATCGCCGCGCTCGGGACCGCCGACGAGCTGCTCGCCTGCGAACGTGCCCTCGAAAGGAGCGGCCGATGACCGCGGTCTTCGCCGTCGCGCTGGGCATGCTCTGCCTGGCCGGACTGCTGACGCTGGTGCGGCTGTTGCGCGGGCCCGGCACCCTCGATCGGGTCGCGGCGCTGGACGTCCTGGTCATCCTGATCGTCGCCGCCACGGCCATCTACGTGGCCATCCATCGGGACGGCTCGAACCTCCCGCTGCTGCTCGCGGTCGCGCTCGTCGGGTTCGTCGGGTCCGCCACCGCGGCCCGCCTGGTGGAGCGGTGGGAGCGGCACCGGTGAACGACGCCCTCGACCTCCTCTCGGCCGTGCTGCTGCTCGCCGGGGCGACCTCGTGCCTGCTCGGGGCGCTGGGGTTGCTGCGACTGCCCGACCTGCCCGCCCGGCTGCAGGCGGGGACCAAACCGCAGACGCTCGGCGTCATGCTCATCCTGCTCGGCACCGGCGTGCGGCTGGAGTTCGTGAGCGCGTCCACGTTGATCCTGGTGGTGCTGTTCCAGATGCTGACCTCGCCGGTGATCTCCCAGATCGTCGGGCGTTCGGCATACTCGACGGGAACCCTGCGCCGCGACACGCTGATCGTCGACGAGCTGGGGAAGCGGATGGGCGGGGACGGCGGCGAGTCCCGTCCGCCCGAGCGACCGCGGCCGCCGTAGGCTCGGCCGCGTGCCCATCTACGCCCTCGGTGACATCGAACCGGATATCCATCCCGACGCCTACGTCCACCCCGACGCCGTGGTGATCGGCGACGTGCGGATCGGCCCGCAGGCGTCGGTGTGGCCCACCGCCGTGCTGCGCGGGGATGACGGCTACATCCGCATCGGGGCCCGCACCAGTGTGCAGGACGGCACGATCGTGCACTGCACGCTCACCGAGCCGACGATCGTCGGCGAGGACTGCACGATCGGGCACAACGTGCACATCGAGGGCGCGACGATCGCCGACCGATGCCTCATCTCGTCCGGTTCGGTCGTGCTGAACGGGGTCGGCGTCGGCGAGGGCGCGGTCGTCGCGGCGGGTGCGGTGGTCTCGCCCGGAACGCAGATCCCGGCGCGGACGATGGTGCTGGGCGTCCCGGCCCGCGTCCGGGAGGGCTACCAGGTCCCGGAGGGATACAGCCTCCCCGCGGTGGAGTCCTACCTCCAGCGCGGCAAGCGGTTCCGCGCCGAGCTTCGGCTGGTGGAGGGCTGAGTCGTGGCCGGTAGACCACTGCACGAGGTGGTCGAGGCGGGGTGGGCTCGGGCGCTGGCGCCGGTCGCCTCCGACATCGCGGAGATGGGGGATTTCCTGCGCGCCGAACTCGCGGCCGGTCGGCGCTACCTGCCGGCCGGGGCGAACGTGCTGCGCGCCTTCACCCAGCCGTTCGATGACGTCCGGGTGCTCATCGTCGGGCAGGACCCGTACCCCACCCCCGGGCATGCGGTCGGGCTGTCGTTCTCGGTCTCGCCCGGGACCCGGCCGCTGCCGCGGTCACTGGTCAACATCTTCCGCGAGTACCGCGAGGATCTCGGCCATCCGATGCCGTCGACGGGGGACCTGACGCCGTGGACCGAGCAGGGGGTACTGCTGCTCAACAGGGTGCTCACGGTGGCGCCGGGGGCACCGGGCTCACACCGGAACAAGGGCTGGGAGGCCGTGACCGAGCAGGCCATCCGCGCGCTGGTGGCCCGGGACGCCGCGCCGCTGGTGGCGATCCTGTGGGGCCGCGACGCGCGCAGCCTGGAGCCGCTGCTCGCGGACGTGCCGTGCATCTGCTCGGCGCATCCGAGCCCGATGTCGGCCGACCGGGGGTTCTTCGGCTCGCGACCGTTCAGCCGGGCCAACGACGTGCTCGCCGAGCTGGGTGGCGAGCCGGTCGACTGGACGCTGCCCTGACCCGTGTCGTCGCCGGACGTCGCAGCTCAACCCGGGTCGTGAGCGCGATACCGTGCTCCGACACCGTTACGCATGCACAGGGGGGGTAGGGCTTGCGCGCCTCGGATGCCGACCGGGAAGCCGCCGCGCAGCGGCTGCACGTTGCGCTGGGCGAGGGCCGGATCACCCTGACCGAGCTCCAGGAGCGGCTCACCGCCGTCTACGACGCGAAGACGTACGCCGAACTCGACGTGCCGCTGGCGGATCTGCCCGCGCCCGGCGGCGTCGCCGCGCCGGAGCCCGTCCCGTCCCGGGATTTCGTGCACCTGAGCACCGAGGTGGGTTCCATCAAACGCTCGGGCGACTGGGTGGTGCCACCGCGGCTGCGGCTCACCACCAGCCTGGGCTCGATCCACCTCGACCTGAGCGAGTCGGCCGCGTTGCCGCCGCGAATCGACGTCGACGTCGCCACCGGGATGGGCTCGATCACGATCGTGCTGCCGGAGAGCGGCTCCGCCGACGTCGACGGGGTTCGGAGTGCGTGGGGCTCGGTGAGCACCACGGTGTCGGCGCAGCCGACGGGTTCCGGCCCGCATCTGGTCGTGGTGGGCAGCGCCGGGATGGGCACCCTCGTCATCCGCCATCCGCGGCGGTCCTGGTGGCGCCGCCGGTCGTCCTGAGCGGCGGGCGGGGAAACGACAACGGGGCGACCCCGATGGGGCCGCCCCGAATCGAGCCGCGGCGTCAGGCGCGTGTCACCTTGCCGGCCTTCAGGCACGAGGTGCACACGTTCAGCCGGCGGCGGTTGCCCCCGTCCTGGCGGGCGCGCACGGTCTGAATGTTCGGGTTCCAGCGGCGGTGGGTGCGGCGGTGCGAGTGCGAGACGGACATGCCGAAGCCCGGACCCTTGCCGCAGACGTCACAGACGGCAGCCACGTCGGTCACTCCTAGCGGGTAGACGAGCAGTTCAAGGCGAGGCATCGGCCCCAGCCAGTGGACTTCAGCGTACCGAGCGCGTGCGGCGTCCCGAACACCGCCCGGTCGCTACCCTCTCGCAGTGTGGCCCGGATCATCGACACCACCCTGATCACCCGGTGGACGGCGGCCTCGACGGCGGCCCTGGAGTATCGATGCGCCGAGATCGACCGGATCAACGTCTTCCCGGTCGCCGACCGGGACACCGGCACGAACATGCTGCTCACCATGCGCGCCGCGAACGACGAGCTGCACCGTGGGCTGCGCAACGGCGATCAGGGGCTGTCCTGCCCGGCGGCGGCCGCGGCCCTGGCCCGCGGCGCGCTGGTCGGCGCCCGTGGCAACTCCGGGATGATCCTCTCACAGGTGTTCCGCGGATTGTCCGAGGCGTTCACCGAGGCCGCCCACCCGATCCGCGGGATGGCGTTGCACGCGGGTCTGGAGCGGGGCCGACGGTTGGCCACGGCGGCGGTCGCGCGGCCCAGGGCGGGCACCGTGCTGTCCGTGCTGTCCGCGGCCGCGCGGGCCGCGGCCGAAACCGGATCGGAGTCGGTGGAGGAGGTCGCGTCCGCCGCGGCCGAGGCCGCTGCCGCTGCGTTGCGCGCCACCACCACCCAGCTTCCGGAGCTGGCCGAGGCCGACGTCGTCGATGCGGGCGGGCTGGGGCTGGTGGTGCTGCTCGACGCGCTCGTCGAGGTGCTCACCGGTCGTACACCGTCGACCCGGCCCGCGGCCGACGCCGCGGGTGGCCCGGCGCGGTGCGGTGACGCGTTGCTGACCGGGCGGGAGAGCGGGTCGGAGGAGTTCGACTACGAGGTGATGTATCTGCTCGACGGCAGCGACGACGCGCGGGTGGCCGTGCTGCGCAACGAGCTCGCGCGGGTCGGGGACTCGGTGGTGGTGGTCGGGGACAGCGCCGGGCTGTGGCATGTGCACGTGCACTGCACGGATATCGGCGCGGCGATGGAGGCCGGTATCAGAGCCGGACGGCCGCACCGGATCACCGTGCTGCGGTTCGCTGACCAGATGGCGGCCGCGGCCCTGCCCGGACGGTTCGTGCGCGAGCGTGCCGTGCTGATGTTGGTGGCCGCCCCGCAGGCGGCGGAGCTGGCCCGCGAGGCCGGTGCCGACGTGCTGAGGTTCAGCGCGGGTCTGCCTCCCGGCGAGGACGAGGTCGCCGCCGCGCTGGCCGGGACCAGGGCCCGGCACGTCGCACTGCTGCCCGGTGACGCCGGGCTCATCATGACGGCCGAGCGAGCCGCCGCCGAGGCGCGCCGCGCCGGTCAGGAGGTCGTCGTGGTGCGGTCGTCGTCGGTGCTGCAGGGGCTGTCGGCGCTGGCCGTGCACGATCCCGGACGCCACGCGGACGATGACGTCGCGGCGATGGCCGAGGCGGCGGCGGCCACCCGCACCGGTGGTCTGCTGGTGGCCGAGTCCGAGGCGCTGACCTGGGTGGGACGCTGCCAGCCGGGGGAGGTCCTGGGTCTGTCCGACGGGGAGGTGGTGCTCATCGCCCCCGACCTGGCTGTCGGTGCGCTGTGGTTGGCTCACCGCATGCTGGCACCTGGCGGCGAACTCGTCACCGCCCTCCTGGGGGCCGACGCCCACGACGAGCTGGGCGAGCGGCTGGCCGAGGACCTGCGGCGCACCCACCCGGAGGTCGACGTGCTGCTCTATCGGGGTGGCCAGACGGACTACCCGCTCATGCTGGGGGTGGAGTGAGCATCGATCTGGGCACGCGGTTGCCGGACGTCCTCGGGAAGCGGTCGGCCGACGCGTTGGCGAACAAGCTCGACCTGCACACCGTCGGCGATCTGGTGCGGCACTATCCGCGCCGCTACGTCCCGCGCGGGGCCCTCACCCCCATCGCCGAGCTCACCGTCGGCGAGCACGCCACCGTCGTCGCCCGGGTGGAGAAGGCGACCGTGCGCCCGATGCGCAACCGGCCGGGCAGGCTGATGAACGTCGTTCTCCGTGACGATCGCGGCGGCAGGCTGAGCTGTACGTTCTTCAACCCGCACAAGCTGGCGCATCTGATCACCCCGGGACGGCGCGCGCTGTTCGCCGGCAAGGTCTCCCGGTTCCGCACGGAGCTGCAGCTCACCCATCCCGAGTTCGATCCCCTCGAGGAAGGGGAGGACATCCGGCCCTTCGTGTCGGTCTACCCGGCCGCCGAGAAGCTGGGGTCGGCGGTCATCGCACGCTGTGTCCGGCACGTGCTCGACCTGCTCGACGACCCGGCCGACCCGTTGCCCGGCTACCTCCGGCGCGCCGAACGACTGCCCGAGCTCGGGCGGGCGTTGCGCCGGATCCACCTGCCCGAGACGGAGGCCGAGTACCGCGCCGCCCGCGCCAGGCTGGTCTGGGACGAGGCGCTGGGGGTGCAGCTGGCGCTCGCGCTGCGCCGCCAGCAGTCCCTGGAGCGGCCCGCGGCGGCCTGCCCGGCCACGTCCGGCGGCCTGCTCGACGAGTTCGACGCCGCGCTGCCGTTCCCGCTCACCGAGGGCCAGCAGCAGGTCGGCGCCGAGATCGCCGCCGACCTGGCTCGCGAGCTGCCGATGAACCGCCTGGTGCAGGGCGATGTCGGCGCCGGCAAGACCGTTGTCGCGCTGCGGGCGATGCTGCAGGTCCTCGACGGCGGGCGGCAGGCGGCGATGCTGGCGCCCACCGAGGTGCTCGCCGCGCAGCACGCCCGGTCGCTGCGCGCCCTCCTGGGTCCGCTCGGCCGGGCCGGCGAGCTCGACTCGGCCGAGCAGGCCACCCGCGTCACCTTGCTGACCGGGTCCCTGTCCACGACCGCGCGGCGCCAGGCGCTGCTCGACGCACGGTCCGGGGCGGCAGGCATCGTGGTCGGGACGCATGCGCTGATCCAGGATCAGGTCGAGTTCGCGGATCTGGGGCTGGTCGTCGTCGACGAGCAGCATCGGTTCGGGGTCGAGCAGCGCGACGTCCTGCGCGGTCGAGGGGAGCGCACCCCCCACCTGCTGGTGATGACCGCGACCCCGATCCCCCGCACCGTCGCGATGACCGTCTACGGCGATCTGGAGGTCTCCGCGTTGCGGGAGCTGCCGCGGGGCCGGTCGCCGATCGGCACGACGGTCGTCCCGGCCGGGGAGAAGCCGGCCTGGCTGCAGCGGGTGTGGCAGCGGATCCACGAGGAGGTCGCGGCCGGGCACCAGGTCTTCGTCGTGTGCCCCCGGGTGGGCGGGGACGCGGCGCGAAAGGGCGGCGCCCCGGACGACGAGGACGCCGAGCTGATCGACCTCACCGATCCGGACCTCGGCGCCGACGCGGACGACGGCGCGGACGACGGCGCGGTGCGCCGCCCCCCACACGCGGTGCTCGACGTCGCGCCCGGGCTGGCCGAGGGGCCGCTGGCCGGGCTGCGGCTGGGCGTTCTGCACGGGAAGCTGCCACCGGAGGACAAGGACACCGTCATGCGGTCGTTCGATGCGGGCGAGCTCGACGTGCTGGTGGCCACGACGGTGATCGAGGTCGGTGTCGACGTCCCCAACGCCACCGGCATGGTCATTCTCGACGCCGACCGGTTCGGCCTGTCCCAGCTGCACCAGCTGCGCGGACGGGTGGGGCGTGGCTCGGCGCCCGGGGTCTGCCTGCTGGTGACCGATGCCCCGGCGGGTACCCGCGCCCGGGAACGGCTTGACGCGGTCGCCAGTACCACCGACGGCTTCGAACTCGCTCGGCTCGACCTGGAGCTGCGCCGGGAGGGCGACGTGCTCGGCGCGATGCAGGCCGGCCGGCGGTCCGGGTTGCGGCTGCTGTCACTGCTGCATCACGAGGAGATCATCTCCACCGCGCGCGGGTACGCGTCGGACATCGTCGCGCAGGACCCGGGGCTCGCCGGCCATCCCGACCTCCGAGGGCTCGTCGACGAGATCGTCGGTGAGAGCCAGGCCGAATACCTCTCCAAGGTCTGAGCGCGCGCCGTGGCTAGGCGGGCAGCTGACCCCGGCTGGCAGCGTCCAGGACGGCCTGAGCGGTCCGCGGCACGTGGATCACCCCGGCCCGTTCCAGGCGAGCCAGCTCGGAGCGGGCCATCGCGTAGGCGGTCAGCCGTTCGGCGTCGCTGTCGGAGTCGCGAGCGGTGGTCAGCAGTTTGATCACCCGCTCGACGCTGCTGCGTTCGGTCGGCGAAAGCCCGGAGAGCCGGATGCGCTCGGCGGCGTCCCGCGCGGCCAGCCAGGCCCGCTCGGCCCGGTTCACGGCCGCGATGAACGCCTCCGCGTGCTCGCGCGGCGGCCGGGCGTCGGTCTCCAGCGCCTGCGCCTCGGCGAAGGCCTCGACGAACCGGCCGGTGCTGGCCACCGACACATCCGAGAGCGCGGGCAGCCGCAGCACCTCCATCGGGTCGCACTCGTAGGCCGCGTACTGCTGGCGCAGCGCGTCGAACCGGGCTCGGGCCTGCGGCCACGGCGGCTCGGCGGGGCGTCGGGGGATCGGCGCCGGCCCGGCGGCGCGGTTGCGGTGCAGCGCCGCGCGGCGCCGGGCGAGCAGCCCGGCCGCCGCGAACAGGACCAGGGCGGGCAACGCCATCGACAACACCACTGACAGGACGAAGGCGAGCATCGTGAACAACGCGGAGCCTCCGATCACGATGATGGCGGCCGGGGCCAGCAGCCACACCATCGGGGCCCGGGACCGACCGGGCATCGGCGACCACTCGGTGCCCCACGCCGGGTAGCGCCGGCGAACCCGCGTCACCGTCAACCCCGGCCGGCCCATGTGGCCGGTGTGGCGAGACCGCGGGCGGGCGCGACCGGACGATCCTGCTGGTCGGAGAGGGCGCCTCATTCCTCCTTGGTACCCGATCGGGGGTGGGTTCGCATCGGCCAGAGCCGGGAATCCTGGCCGGGTATCCAGGCGCGCACGCCTTCCCGCGGTCGGAGCCTGCCTAGGGTCATGCAACTATCACGCCCGCACTTCATTCCTGACAGATCCAGGGAGCCCGATGTTCCGCAAGGTATTGGTCGCCAACCGCGGCGAGATCGCGATCCGAGCGTTCCGGGCGGCGTCCGAGCTAGGAATCTCCACGGTCGCCGTCTTCCCGTACGAGGACCGCAACTCACTACACCGGGCGAAGGCGGACGAGTCGTACCAGATCGGCGAGCCGGGCCACCCCGTGCGCGCGTACCTCTCGGTCGACGAGGTGATCAAGGCGGCGCGCAAGGCGGGTGCGGATGCCATCTATCCGGGCTACGGCTTCCTGTCCGAGAACCCGGACCTGGCCGAGGCCTGTGCGGACGCCGGCATCGTCTTCGTCGGTCCGCCGCAGCCTGTCCTGCATCTGACGGGCAACAAGGCCCGTGCGGTGGCGGCCGCGCGGGAGGCCGGCGTCGCCGTGCTGCGCTCGTCGCGGCCCTCCGCCACCGTCGACACGCTCCTCGCCGCCGCGGACGACGTCGGATTCCCGCTGTTCGTGAAGGCCGTCGCGGGCGGTGGCGGGCGTGGCATGCGCCGGGTCGCCGATCCGGGTGAGCTGCGCGAGGCCATCGAGGCGGCGATGCGTGAGGCGGAGTCGTCGTTCGGTGACCCGACCGTGTTCCTCGAGCAGGCGGTGGTCAACCCGCGCCACATCGAGGTGCAGATCCTCGCCGACGCCGAGGGCAATGTCGTGCACCTGTACGAGCGGGACTGCTCGGTACAGCGCCGTCACCAGAAGGTCATCGAGATCGCCCCGGCGCCGAACCTCGACCCGGCGCTGCGTGAACGGATCTGCAACGACGCGGTGGCGTTCGCTCGCCATATCGGCTATGTCAACGCGGGCACCGTGGAGTTCCTGCTCGACGAGCGCGGCAACCACGTGTTCATCGAGATGAACCCGCGGATCCAGGTCGAGCACACGGTCACCGAGCAGGTGACCGAACGCGACCTGGTGATCGCGCAGCTGCGCATCGCGTCCGGGATGACCCTGCCGCAGCTGCGGCTGAACCAGCAGGACGTGCAGCTCTTCGGGTCCGCGCTGCAGTGCCGGGTGACGACCGAGGACCCGGCAAACGGGTTCCGTCCCGACACCGGGATCATCAGCAACTACCGGTCGCCGGGCGGACCGGGGGTGCGCCTGGACGGCGGCACCACCCACACCGGTGCCGAGGTCAGCGCGCACTTCGACTCCATGCTGGTGAAGCTGACCTGCCATGGCCACGACTTCGCCAACGCCGTCCGCAGGGCCCGGCGCGCGATCGCCGAGTTCCGGATCCGTGGCGTGGCGACGAACCTGCCGTTCCTCTCGGCGGTGCTGGCCGATCCGGATTTCCAGGCCGGCAAGGTGACGACCAGTTTCATCGATGAGCGCCCCGAGCTGCTGCGCGCCCGGCAGCCCGCCGACCGCGGCACCCGGTTGCTCACCTATCTCGCCGACGTCACGGTCAACAAGCCCAACGGGCGGCGGCCCGCGGTCGTCGAGCCGGTGGAGAAGCTGCCCATCGTCGGCCTGGGTACCGCGCCCTCCTCGGGTTCCCGGCAGTTGCTGCGCGCGGTGGGCCCCGAGGAGTTCGCCGCCCGGCTGCGTGCCCAGACGGCCGTCGCGGTGACCGACACGACCTTCCGCGACGCGCACCAGTCGCTGCTGGCCACCCGGGTCCGCACCCGCGACCTGCTGGCGGTCGCGCCGCACCTGGCGTCGATGGCGCCGCAGCTGCTGTCGCTGGAGTGCTGGGGCGGGGCGACCTACGACGTGGCGCTGCGATTCCTGGCCGAGGACCCGTGGGAGCGGCTGGCCGCGCTGTCGGCGGCGGTGCCGAACATCTGCACCCAGATGCTGCTGCGCGGGCGCAACACGGTCGGCTACACGCCGTACCCGGTCGAGGTGACCGACGCGTTCGTGGCGGAGGCGGCGGAGACCGGGATGGACATCTTCCGGATCTTCGACGCGCTCAACGACGTCGAGCAGATGCGCCCGGCGATCGACGCGGTCCGGGCCACCGGGACGGCCCTCGCCGAAGTCGCGCTCTGCTACACCGGCGACCTGGCCAACCCCGCGGAGAGGCTCTACACCCTCGACTACTACCTGCGGCTGGCCGAGCAGATCGTCGAGGCGGGTGCGCATGTGCTGGCGATCAAGGACATGGCCGGGCTGCTGCGCCCCCCCGCGGCGCGTGCGCTGGTGACGGCGCTGCGTGAGCGCTTCGACCTTCCCGTGCACCTGCACACCCATGACACCGCGGGGGGCCAGCTCGCCACGTTGGTCGCGGCGATCGAGGCCGGGGTCGACGCGGTCGATGCGGCCGTCGCCAGCATGGCCGGGACCACCAGCCAGCCGTCGCTGTCGGCGCTGGTCGCCGCCACCGACCACACCGACCGGGCAACCGGTCTGGACCTGCAGGCCGTCTCCGATCTCGAGCCGTACTGGGAGGCGGTGCGCAAGGTCTACGCGCCGTTCGAGTCCGGGCTCGCCTCGCCGACGGGGCGGGTCTACCACCACGAGATTCCCGGCGGGCAGCTGTCGAACCTGCGCCAGCAGGCGATCGCGCTCGGCCTCGGCGACCGGTTCGAACTGATCGAGGACTGTTACGCCGCCGCAGACCGGATGCTCGGGCGACTGGTCAAGGTGACGCCGTCGTCGAAGGTGGTCGGCGACCTCGCGCTGCACCTCGTGGGCGCCGGGGTGAAACCCGCCGACTTCGAGGCCGACCCGGGCAGTTTCGACGTGCCCGACTCGGTGATCGGGTTCCTGCGTGGCGAGCTCGGCGACCCCCCCGGCGGCTGGCCCGAGCCGTTCCGCACCCGGGCGCTGGACGGCCGCCCCGCGGAGAGGCAGACGTCCGAGTTGAGCATCGAGGACCGCCGCGGCCTTCGCGAAGCCCGGCGGGCCACGCTCAACCGGCTGCTGTTCCCCGGTCCCGCCGCCGAGTTCGAGGCTCACCGTGAGACCTACGGCGACACCTCGGTGCTGTCGAGCAAGGACTTCTTCTACGGCCTCGAGCCCGAACTCGAGCACACCGCGCAGCTCGAACCGGGGGTCACCCTGCTCATCGAGCTGGAGGCGATCTCCGAGCCCGACGAGCGCGGGTTCCGGACCGTGCTGACGATGCTGAACGGTCAGCTGCGTCCGATCACCGTCCGCGACCGTTCGGTCGCCACCGATGTCAAGGCCGCCGAGAAGGCCGACCGCGGCAACGACCGGCACATCGCCGCGCCGTTCGCCGGGGTGGTGACCCTCCAGGTCAGGGAGGGGGACACCGTCACGGCCGGTCAGACCGTCGCCACGATCGAGGCGATGAAGATGGAGGCCTCGATCACCACCCAGCGGGCGGGCACCGTCGCCCGGGTGGCGATCGGTGCGGTCCAACAGGTCGAGGGCGGCGACCTGCTCGTGGAACTGGCCTGATCAGCACGGCCTGTGAGTGCGTAACAGTGTTAGAACACTGTTACGCACTCACAGCGGAGCGGATATGAGGATCATCGCCGGACTGGCGGGCGGCAGGCGACTGGAGGTGCCGGCCCGGGGCACCCGCCCGACGCCGGATCGGGTCCGCGAGGCGCTGTTCAGCGCGCTGGAGGCCGGTCCGGGGCTGGCGGGCGCCGCCGTGCTCGACCTGTGTGCGGGTTCGGGCGCGCTCGGGCTGGAGGCCCTGTCGCGGGGCGCCGCGGCCGCGCTGTTCGTGGAGTCCGACCGGCGCGCGGCGGCGGTGCTGCGGCGCAACGTCGCCGCGCTCGGGTTGGGGGGCGTGGTCCGCGCCGCCCCGGCGGCCACGGTGCTCGCCGGTACCGCCGACCGCGGCTACGACATCGTGCTGGTCGACCCGCCGTACGCCGTCGGCGACGACGAGGTCGCGACCTGGCTGGTCCTCGCCGACCGCGGCGGCTGGCTCGCCCCGGAGGCGACCGTCGTGGTCGAGCGAGACGTGCGGTCGGGCCCGTTCGCATGGCCGGAGCCGCTACGCGGTGTGCGTGAGCGACATTACGGAGACACGGCGCTGCACGTCGCACTCCGGTACGGTCCCGGCGTGTGAGGCCATTCGCGAAGGCGGTGCGGCGGTGAGACGCGCGGTCTGTCCCGGTTCGTTCGATCCGGTGACCCTCGGGCACCTCGACATCATCCGCCGCGCGGCCGGACTGTTCGACGAGGTCATCGTCGCGGTCCTGATCAACAAGAACAAGAAGGGCCTGTTCACCGTGGAGGAGCGCATGTCGATGCTGCGCGAGACCACCACGGACATGCCGAACGTGTCGGTCGACTCGTTTCACGGGTTGCTCGTCGACTACTGCACGGGCCACGACGTGCGCGCCATCGTCAAGGGGCTGCGGGCGGTCACCGACTTCGACTACGAGCTGCAGATGGCGCAGATGAACCAGCGGCTTTCGGGTATCGACACCCTGTTCGTCTCGACGAACCCGGAGTACAGCTTCCTGTCCAGCTCGCTGGTCAAGGAGGTCGCCACCTACGGGGGCGACGTCGCCCACCTGCTGCCGGAGACCGTCCACCGCCAGCTGCTGGACCGGATCGCCGAGCGTTCGTAGCAGGCTCGCCAGCGGTCCGCGTGCATCGTCGGTGATCATGAATCACCCGGTCGGAACTTGACACGCGGGCGACGCGGCAATACGGCGATTGTGTGCGTCCTGGTGCGAGGATGCGTCTCGTGTACCGGGTCTTCGAGTCGCTAGACGCGCTGGTCACGGTCGTCGAGGAGGCGCGGAGCGTCCCGATGACCGCCAACTGCGTTGTCCCCCGCGGCGACGTCCTCGAACTGCTCGACGACATCCGGGAGGCGATCCCGGGCGAGCTCGACGACGCCCAGGACGTCCTCGACCGGCGTGACGAGATCATCTCAGCCGCCGAGCAGGAGGCGGACGAGGCCCGCTCGACCGCCACCGAGGAGACCGATCGGCTCCGCGCGCAGGCCCGCGCCGAGGCCGACCAGGCGGTGACCGAGGCCCGCGCCGAAGCCGAGCGGACCCTCGCCGAGGCCCGGCGCGAGGCCGAACGCACCCTGGCGGAAGCCCGCCGGCAGAGCACCGACCTGACCGAACGGGCCCGCGCCGAGGCCGAACGGCTCGCCGAGGCCGGCCGCGCGGCACACGACCGCTACCTCGCCGACGGGCAGGCCGAACAGGCCCGGCTCGTCGCGCAGACCGAGGTGGTCCACGCCGCGCGCGCCGAGGCGGCCCGGATCCTCGACGCCGCCACCACCGAGTCCGACCGGCTGCGCGTGGAATGCGACGGCTATGTCGACGCGAAGCTCGCCGAGTTCGAGGACACGCTCTCGAAGGCGTTGCGCACGGTCAGCCGGGGCCGCAGCCAACTCTGGCGCGGCGCGCAGGGCGGCGCGCCCGCGCCCGCGTCCGCACTGCACGGGCGCTCCGGCACCGGGATGGACCTCATCGACTGAGGCCGTCGCTGTCGGCTCGATCCAGACGACGTGTCCGTGACGAGCTGACGCTACGTGTTCGTCACGCTACTGTACGTGCGTGGCACGCAGCGTCGAGCCTGATCCGACCACCTGGTGGGAGCGGTACGGTCATCGGCTCTCCGCCCCGCCCGTCCCGGCTCACGACGGCGACTCGGCGGGTCGGGTGGGGGAGCGGACGATGCGGCGGGCCGGTCCGGAGACCGCCGCGGAGCTGACCGAGGACACGATCGTCCGCAACCGCACCGATCGGCCCGGGGAGGGCTGGCGGCGGCTGGTCTTCGCGGGTAGCCGGGGGCTGGTCAACCCGGGGCCGAGTGAGGCGGAGCGGCACCGCCGCGTCCGGCTGCGCCGGATCCGCGCGGCGCTCGCCGGGACGCATCGGGTGGCGGTCACGTCGCTCAAGGGCGGGGTCGGCAAGACCACGGTGGCCACCGGCGTCGGCCTCGCGCTGGCCGAGAACCGCGGCGACCGCGCCATCGTGCTGGACGCGAACCCCGATGCCGGCACGCTCGCGGACCGGCTGACCGGGGAGACGTCGGTGACGGTTCGCGAACTGGTGCGCGACGTCGACCGGATCGGTTCCTGGGCCGACGTTTCCCGCTACACCAGCCTGGCCGGGCGCTTGCAGGTACTCGCCTCGGCGCAGGACCCGGCGTCGAGCGATGCGTTCAGCCGTCAGGAGTACGAGCAGGTGTGCGCGCTGCTCGCCCGCTTCTTCGACATCATCATCACCGACTCCGGCACCGGGTTGGTGCACTCGGCGATGCAGGGCACGCTCGAGCTGGCCGACAGCCTGATCGTCGTCGGGTCACCGACCGTCGACGGGGCGAGCCGGGCCGCCAAGACCCTGGACTGGCTTGTCGCGCACGGCTACGCCGAACTGGCCGCCGACGCCGTCGTGGTCCTCTCCTGCGATCGCAGCAGCGCCGAGGTCGACCGAGGCCGGGTCTGGGACCACTTCATGGCTCGCTGCCGGGCGGTTGTCGCGGTGCCGCACGATCCCCACCTGGCCACCGGGGGCCGCGTCGAGCTGTCGCGGCTGCGGCGCCCGACCCACGACGCGTTCCTCGAGCTCGCGGCGCTCATCGCCGACCGGTTCACCGCCGACCCGGACGGCTGAGCCGAGGGCTATCCTGGCTGCGGTCATGACTACGCACCGCACCCCCACGCATCGCCCGGAAGCGGCGAGCCCGTGGGTATTCAGCACCAGGGAGCTCGGCCGCAGGCCGGGGGCCATGCGCACCGTCTCCCGCAGCATCGTCGCGCCCGACGCGCCGGGGGTGATCGGTATCGAGGGCGTCATCGCCGTTCCGGCGGGCTCGCCGATGCGGCTCGAGCTGCGGCTCGAGGCCGTCACCGAGGGCGTCTACGTCTCGGGAACGGTCTCGGCGGAGCTCGCCGGCGAATGCGCCCGTTGCCTCGACCCGATGAATGACGCCCTCGAGGTCGCCGTCGCGGAGCTGTTCGCCTACCCGGACAGCATCACCGAGGAGACCACCGACGCCGATGAGGTTCCGCGGCTGGTGGACGAGCTCATCGACCTCGAGCCGACCGTGCGGGACACGATCATCCTGGAGCTCCCGCTCGCGCCGCTGTGCTCGCCGGACTGCCTCGGCCTGTGCCCCGGCTGCGGGGGGCGCCGGGCCGATCTCGGGCCCGACCACGGGCATGAGAGACTGGACCCTCGGTGGGCCGCTCTGCGCGAGCACCTGCCGTCGGAATGACCCGGTCGTCCGACCGACACCCACGCACCATCGAGGAGTTTCGCTGTGGCCGTACCCAAGCGCCGGATGTCGCGGTCCAACACGCGCTCGCGCCGGGCGCAATGGAAGGCGGCTGCGCCGACCCTCGCCGCCTGCTCGAACCGCGCCTGCCGGGCCCCGAAGCCGCCGCACGTGGCCTGCCCGACCTGTGGAACCTACGACGGCCGTCAGGTCGTCCGCCCGGCCTGATCGCGCGTCCGCGTGGCGGAACGAAGCGTGCAGGGCACCGTGCAGGACCGCGGGCCGCTGCTGAGCGCACTCGGCGTGGAGATCGCCGACGATCTGCTCACGCTCGCGCTCACTCACCGTTCGTACGCCTACGAGCGCGGCGGGTTGCCGACCAACGAGCGGCTGGAGTTCCTGGGTGACTCGGTGCTCGGCGTCATCGTCACCGAACGGCTGTACCGGGACCACCCGGAGCTGCCCGAGGGGCAGCTCGCCAAGCTGCGCGCCAGCGTGGTCAACATGCACGCGCTGGCCGGGGTGGCCGCCGAGCTGAGCCCGGCCGGGCTGGGCGCCTATCTCTACCTCGGCCGCGGCGAGGAGCTGACCGGTGGCCGGTCGAAGGCGAGCATCCTCGCCGATGCGACCGAGGCCCTGATCGGCGCGGTGTATCTGGAGCACGGTCTCGAGGCCGCGCGGGGGCTGGTGCACCGACTGTTCGACGGGCTGCTGCGCTCCGCGCCCCTGCTGGGCGCCGGTCTCGACTGGAAGACCAGCCTGCAGGAGCTCACCGCCGCGTCCGACCTCGGCGTGCCCGAGTACCGGATCGCCGAGGACGGCCCCGACCACCTCAAGGTGTTCACGGCCACGGCCATCGTCGGCGGCCGCGAGCTCGGTTCGGGCGACGGGCGCACCAAGAAGGAAGCGGAGCAGAAGGCCGCGGAGCTGGCCTGGCGGACGCTGACCGCCGAGGCCGACGGCCGGATCGGCGAGTCCGGTCCCGGCTGAGCCCACCGTGCCCGAACTTCCCGAGGTCGAGGTCGTCCGCCGGGGACTCGCCGACCATGTGCTCCACCGGCGGATCGCCGCCGTCACGGTGTGGCATCCCCGTGCCGTCCGCCGCCATGTCGGTGGCGTGGCCGACTTCGCGGGCCGGCTCGCCGGGCGCACCATCACCGGTGTCCGCCGTCGCGGCAAGTACCTCTGGCTCGAGTTGGACGTCTCGGCCGCGGGGGACGACGCCGTTCTCGCCCATCTGGGGATGAGTGGGCAGCTGCTGGTCGCGGACTCCGGTCGTGCGGGCGAGAAGCACCTGCGGGTGCGCATCGCCTTCGACGACGACGGTCCTGAGCTGCGGTTCGTTGACCAGCGCACATTCGGCGGGCTCTCGGTGCACCCGTTGACCCCCGCCGCCGACGGCGGGCTGCTGCCCGAGCCGGTCGCCCATATCGCGCGCGATCCGATGGACCCGTCGTTTCGCCTCGACGACGCCGTGGCGGCGATCCGGCGCCGACGCACCGGGCTCAAGCGCGCCCTGCTCGACCAGACCCTGGTCTCCGGGATCGGCAACATCTACGCCGACGAGGCGCTGTGGCGGGCGCGACTGCACTGGGCCCGGCCGACCGAGACGCTGACCCGCGCCCAGGGCCGCGCGGTGCTCTCGGCCGCCGCCGAGGTGATGGCCGAGGCACTGGAGCAGGGCGGCACGTCGTTCGACGCGCTGTACGTCAACGTGAACGGGGCATCGGGGTACTTCGACCGATCGCTCAACGTCTACGGCCAGGCCGACCGGGCCTGCCGCCGCTGCGGCACTCCGATCCGGCGCGAGCCGTTCATGAACCGCTCGTCGTTCAGCTGCCCACGCTGCCAGCCTCGTCCGCGCCGGGCCCACGGGTAGTTCGCGCGAGCCGGGCCGTCCCGGCCGCGTCTCATGAGCCCGTCTCCTCAGCGCTATTGACAATCGCTCCCAGTAGTGATTTAGGGTTACCTCGCTCAATGCGTACATAATACTCATCAATCGAGGTGACGCTATGGCGGTGTGGTCCCGGCGGGGGTTCCTGCGTCATACCGGGGCCGCGTTCGGCCTGCCCGCGACCGCACCCGCGATCGCCGCCTGCGGCCCTTCCCGCACCGATGCCGCGGGGGTCTCGGTCGGCTCGGCGGCGACCCCGGCCCGCGGTGGGGTGCTGTGGGCCGCCGTCGCCGGGCGGGGACCGGGCGAGTTCCGCTACGCGGCGATGTGGGCGGCACGGACCCGGGCCCGGCGGGTCGGCGCCGCGGCCGGGGTGAGCGGCCGTGGCTGAGCCCTCGCCGGGGCCGCAGGCCGCGGCGCCCGCGGAGGGAGCGGGCGCCGCAGCCGCGAGCCCGGTGCGCCGCGGGGTGATCGCGCTGCTGCTCGGCGCGGTGCTCGCCGGGTTCACCGCCCAGCAGCTGCTCAACCCGGTACTGGCCCCCCTCTCGCGGGAGGTCCACCTCAGCGAGTTCCAGCTCGGGCTGGTGATCACCGCGGCGGCGGTGGCGTTCACCCTGGCCAGCTTGATCTGGGGGCGGATGTGCGATCGCTGGGGACATCGGGTGGTGCTGCTGACCGGACTGGTGCTCAGCGCGCTCGGGCTCGCCGCGTTCGCGGCGGTCGCTGCCTGGGCGCTCGCCGGGCCGCGGCCGATCCCCGCGGTGCTCACCGCGATGATCCTCACTCGGAGCCTGCTGTTCGGGGCCGGGATCGGTGCGGTCCCGGTGGCGGTGCTGGCGTATGTCAGCCGGGCGACCGCCGGAGAGGCGGCGCGCACCAAGGCGGTGTCGAGGGTCGGGGCGGCGTCGGCGCTGGCCCTGGTCCTCGGGCCGGGACTGGGCGGGGCGCTGGCCGTGGTCACGCTGCTCGCGCCGCTGTACCTCGCACCCGCGGTGCTCGCCGTGATCACGGTCGCGGTGGCGATCGCGGTGCCGCGCCCGGCGCGGTCGGGCGGGCCGCCCGCAGCCGACCGGGATGCGAAGCGGCCCGGCGGGCTGAGCCCGTTCGATCAGCGGTTGCGTCGATACCTCCTCGCCGGCTTCCTGATCTTCCTGTCCCTCGGCGTGATGCAGATCGTCCTCGGCTTCCTGTTCCAGGACCGGCTCGGGCTCGATGCCACAGCCGCCGCGGGCACCGTCGGCGCGGCCGGGTTCGCGACCGGTCTGGTGCTCGTCGCCGTGCAGGGGGTCCTGGTGCCGCGGATCGGCTGGGGGCCGGTTCGGTTGCTGCGGGTCGGGACGCCGCTGGCGGCGGTCGGTTTCGTGGTGCTGGCCCTCGGAGACACGTTCTGGTCGATGACGGCGGGTCTGATGGTCGTCGCGCTCGGCCTCGGGCTGGCGATGCCTGGCTACACCACCGGTGCCACGCTGCGGCTGCGCCCGACCGAGCAGGGCGCGGTGGCCGGCCTGGTGAACGCGACGAACGGCGCCACGTTCATCGTCGGCCCGCTGGTCGGGACCTGGCTGTACCAGTTCGGGCCCGGCCACCCGATCTGGGTGTGCGCCGTGCTGTGTGTGGTGGCGGCGGCCTCGGTCGTGCCGCGGCCGTGACGTGCCCGGGCGCGCGGTGCTGCCGAGGACGAGCCAGGATGAGAACCGTGGTGGAGGTTCGTGCGGGGCGGGGCAGCCCGATGCGTAAGGGGCGCGGTCGGCTGGACCGCCCCACGATCGTGGCCGCGGCCATTGCCGTGGCCCGGACCGAGGGGCTGTCCGCGGTCACCATGCGGCGCATCGCCGACGAGCTGGGCTGCGGGCCGATGTCGCTGTACCGGCACGTCGCCGACCGCGATGCGCTGGTGCTCGAGATGCTCGACGTGGTCGCCGCCGGCATCGAGGTCCCGCCCCCGGTGACCGAGCCGCGCGCCGAGCTCGTCGCCGTGCTGACCGCCGTGCATGCGGCGCTCGCCGTCGAGCACTGGGCGGTTCTCCCGCTGGTCATCGAGCGGCTGGCCAGCCCGCGGATCCTGCCGCTCGTCGAACGGGTCTTCGTGGCGCTTGCTCGGGCCGGAGTGGCCGGTCGGGACGTGGTGGCCGTCAACCAGTTGCTGTGGCAGTTCGTCTACGGCGAGCTGTTGTGGACCCACCACGACCGGCCGGCCACCTTCGCCCGGCAGATGGTGCACAACGCGTCGAGTGAGCAGTACCCGGCGCTCGCGGCGGCGGTCCGGGACCTGCCGGACGTCGTCACCGACCACTTCGACCAGAACCTGCGGCGGCTGCTCGACGGGGTGCTGCCGGGCAGCGTCACAGCCAGCCGCGACGCTTGAACAGCAGGTACAGCACCAGCGCCAACCCGAACATGAGCGCCAGGGCGAACGGATACCCGAGTGGCCAGGCCAGTTCGGGCATGAGCGTGAAGTTCATCCCGTAGATCCCGGCCACCACGGTCGGCGCGAACAGGATTGCGGCCCACGATGAAATGCGCTTGAGCTGCTCGTTCTGGTCGTAGCCCGCCTGGGCGAGCCGGGCCATCTCCTCGTTCTGTCGCTGGGCGACCAGCGTGGAGTTGACCACGAGGATGTCGCTGAGCAGCTGGCGAAAACCCTCCGTGCGTTCCAGCGCCCTGACGGCGTGGTCGGCGACGTCGCGCAGCGCCCGGCTCAGCTCCAGGTCGGGGGTGGCGCCTTCGCTGCCCACCCGCTGGTGCAGCGCGGCGATGAGGTCCTGCAGCGGCTGCACGGCGCGCTGGAAGGCGATCACCTCGCGGCTGAGCTGGTAGATCCGCTTCGAGACGCTCGGGTCACCGTCGAAGACCTGGGTCTCGATCTGGTCGATGTCGTCCTGCAGGCCGGAGAGCACCGGCCCGTAGTCGTCGACGACCTTGTCCAGCACCGCGTACAGCACGGCGAACGGCCCATGGGCGAGCAGTTCGGGATCGGCCTCCATCCGGAGGCGGACCTCGCTGAGGTCGGGCTCGGCGGCGTGCCGGACGGTGACCACGAACTCGGGACCGAGGAACAGGTGGATCTCGCCGAGCTCGATGATCTCGACCGGGTCGACGTAGCGGGCGGGGCGCAGGACCACGAACATCGTGTCGCCGTACCACTCCAGCTTGGGGCGCTGGTGGGCGTTCACGGTGTCCTCGATGGCGAGCTCGTGGAACTGGAACTCCTTGGCCACCACGTCGATCTCGTCGCGATCGGGTCGCAGCAGCCCGATCCAGCCGAAGCTGCGCCCGTCCGGGCAGCGGCGCAGCTCGGCGAAGGTCTGGTCGAGCGAGGTCGGCGACGCGACGCGGGTTCCATCGACGTAGACCGCGTTGTCGACGACGGTCACTGCGGGATCTCCGTTCACTCGCGTGGTTGCCCGGTACCGCAGCGTAACCGCACGTCCCAACCACCTGTGAGTGCGTAACAGTGTTCTAACACTGTTACGCACTCACAGGGGCGGCCGACCATCAGGAAGGATCTCCGGTCAGCGGCCGAAGTCCTGAGTCCAGTAGTTCCCGCGCGGATCGTGCCCGACGCCGACGGCGACGAGCGAGCAGTTGAGGATGTTGGCCCGATGGCCGGGGGAGGCCATCCAGGCCGCGACGACGGTCTTGGCGTCCGGTTGGCCCCGCGCGATGTTCTCCGCGCCGGGGGCGGGGTAACCCTGCGCGCGGATCCGCTGGTCGAAGCGGGTGCCGTCGGGGCTGGTGTGGGCGAAGTGGCCGGTCTCGGCCATCTCGCTGCTGTGCTGCTGCGCGACCGCGGCGATCCGGAGGTCGACGCGCAGCGGTGTGCAGCCGTGCCGGGCGCGTTCCTGGTTGGTCAGCGCGACGACCTGCGCCGCCGGCCCCGGGGCCGGCGCGGCGGTGGACGGGGTAGGGGACGACAACCGCTCGCGCGTCGGCGGCACCGAGGTGGACAGGGGAGTGGGGACCGCAGGTGTGGTCGATGGCACCGGGATCGCCGAGACGGTGCCGGCCGGGGCCGGTGCGGCCGGTGTCGTTCGGTTCGCGGTGGACGTGGCGGGGACGTGTTCGCCGAGGGCGGCGGCGTTCCCCGGTGGGGAGATCGCGGCGGTCGGCTGCGCGGATCCGCCGACCGCGGTGCCGAAACCCGCGAGCAGCCCGCCGGTCACCAAGCCGACCAGCAGCACCGTGCCGTTCCGACGCCTCCAGCGGATCACGTCGCGGTAACGTAGCAGCATTGTGAGTATCAACTTCGGATCCGCCGTTCGGCTCACGGCGTGGGTGCACGGGAGGGTGCAGGGGGTCGGATTCCGCTGGTGGACCCGGTCGCGAGCGCTCGAGCTCGGGCTGGTCGGGCGGGTCGAGAACCTCTCTGACGGGCGGGTCGCCGTCGTGGCGGAAGGCCTGCGTGCCGACTGCGAACGGCTGCTGCACGCCCTGCGCGGCGGCCGGACGCCCGGGCGCGTCGACCGGGTCGTGGAGCAATGGACCGAGGCCCGCGGCGGGTTCGACGGGTTCACCGAGCACTGACCGGTAGCCTCGAGATCACCACATTCCCGGGAGCCGTCCGCCGTGCATCTGAAGAGCCTGACGCTGAAGGGTTTCAAGTCATTCGCCTCGTCGACCACGCTGCGGCTGGAGCCAGGGATCACCTGCGTGGTGGGCCCCAACGGTTCGGGTAAGTCCAACGTCGTCGACGCCATCAGCTGGGTCCTCGGCGAGCAGGGGGCCAAGGCGCTGCGTGGCGGCAAGATGGAGGACGTGATCTTCGCCGGCACGTCCGGCCGGCCACCGTTGGGGCGCGCCGAGGTCACGCTCACCATCGACAACTCCGACGGCGCGCTGCCCATCGAGTACTCCGAGGTCTCGATCACCCGGCGGATGTTTCGCGACGGCGCGGGTGAGTACGAGATCAACGGCTCGTCCTGCCGGCTGCTGGACATCCAGGAGTTGCTGTCGGACTCCGGGATCGGCCGCGAGATGCATGTCGTGGTCGGTCAGGGTCAACTCGATTCCATCCTGCAGTCCAAACCGGAGGACCGGCGCGCCTACATCGAGGAGGCGGCCGGCGTCCTCAAACACCGCAAACGCAAGGAGAAGGCGCTTCGCAAGCTCGACGCGATGCAGGCCAACCTCACCCGTCTCACCGACCTCACCGGCGAGCTGCGTCGCCAGCTCAAACCCCTCGGGCGCCAGGCCGAGATCGCGCGGCGCGCGCAGGCCGTCCAGGCCGAGCTGCGGGACGCCCGGCTGCGGCTCACCGCCGACGACCTGGTGACCCTGCGCGACGCGATCGCCCGCGAGGAGGCCGACGAGGCGGCGGCGCGAGCCCAGCGCGCCGCGGTCTCCGAGCAGCTCATCGCGGCCCGTGAGCAGCAGTCCGGGCTGGAGGCGGCGCTGGCCACGGACGCGCCCCGGCTGGCCGCCGCGCAGGACGTCTGGTATCGGCTCTCCGCGCTGGCGGAACGGTTGCGGGGCATGGTGCGGCTGGCCCAGGAACGCGTCCGGCACCTCGGCTCCGAGCCCGATGGGGGCCGCGCCCAGGGCCGCGATCCGGACGATCTCGAACGCGAGGCCGACCTCGTCGCCGAGCAGGAGGACGAGCTGGTCGCGGTGGTGGCGCAGGCGCGGCGGCGGCTGTCGGAGATCCTGGAGGAGCGCGCCGAGCACGAGCGCACCCTGGCTGCGGCCGAACGCGCGCATCTGGCCGCGGTCCGCGCGATCGCCGACCGCAAGGCCGGGATCGCGACGCTGGCCGGGAAGGCCGAGGCGCTGCGCAGCGGCGTCGCGGCCACCGCCGAGGAGATCGAGCGGCTGTCCGAGGCGCTGTCCGAGGCCCTGGACCGCACCGCGCAGGCCGCCCTCGAACTGGAGGCGGCGCGCGACGAGCTGGGGATACTCGCCGAGGACATCTCCGGCGACGCCCTCCAGGGACGGGTCGCCGCCGCCGTCGAGGCGCACGAGAGCTCGCGTGCCCGGGTCGCGGAGCTGGCCGAACGGGAGCGCGAGGTCGAGCGGCAGCGAACGCACTGGCGGGCCAGGGTGGACGCGCTGTCGGTGGGTCTGGCGCGTAAGGACGGTTCCGGCACGCTGCTGCACGGCGACCATGCCGGGGTGCTCGGCCCGGTGTCCGGGCTGCTCTCCGTGCTTCCCGAGGCGCGGACGGCGATCGCCGCGGTGCTCGGCGAGCTCGCCGACGGGGTTGCGGTCGACTCGGCGGTGAGCGCGGTCGCCGCCTTGCGGGCGCTGCGCGACGCCGATGCCGGGACCGCCGCGCTGCTGGTCGGCGGCGCACCCAACGGCGTTCGACGCGGCGAGCCTCCCGCGGGGCGGTGGGCGACATCGTTGGTCAGTGCCCCGCCGCCGCTGAGCGACACGGTGTCCGGGCTGCTGCACGACGTCGTGGTCGTCGAGGGGTTGGACGCCGCGCGCGCCGTCGTCGAGGCGTCGCCCTCGCTCACCGCGGTCACCACCGACGGCGACGTTCTGGCCGCGGGCCGTGCCCGTGGCGGTTCCGGCGCGGGCGCGAGCGCACTGGATTTGCAGGCGGCCATCGACGGTGCCGTCGAGGCGCGCGAGGCGGCGGAACAGGAGCTGGCCCGGCTGCGCCCGGCGCTCGAGGGGGCCCGTGCCGAGGAGGCCGCGCGGCTGGCCGAGCTCGACGGCGCCAAGCAGGCGCGCCGCGCCGCCGAGGCGCGGCGGGCGGCCGCGAGTGCGCAGCTCGGGCGGCTGGAGCAGGTCGTGCGCTCGGCGGAGGCGGAGGCGGGTCGGCTGCGGGAGCGTCGCGACGCCGTGGAGGCGCGCCGGTCGGACGCTCTTCTTGCGCTCGAGGCGGCCGAACACCAGCTCGCGGTGGCCGAGGGTGAGCCGTTGGAGGAGGAGCCCGACACCGAGGTCCGCGACACCGCGGCCGAGGCGCTGGCGCAGGCCCGTTCGGCGGAGGTCGAGGCGCGGCTGACCCTGCGCACGGCCGAGGAGCGGGCCAGGGCGATCGCGGGCCGGGCCGAGTCGCTGCGCAGGCAGGCCGTGTCGGAGCGGCAGGCCCGGGCCCGGGCGGCCGAGGCGCGGGCGCAACGCGAGCGTGCCGCGGCGGTCGCGGCGGTCGTCGCCGAGGCGGGGGAGAACGCCCTCGGGCGGCTGGAGGTCTCGCTGGCCGGTGCGGCGGCCGAGCGCGACGCCGCGGCGGCGGCCCGGACCGAGCGGGAGGAGGCGCTGGAGAAGGCGCGTACCACCGCCGGACGGCTGACCGAGCTGCTGGAGAAGCTCACCGATGCCGTGCACCGCGACGAGGTGTTGCGCGCCCAGTCCCGGCTGCGTCTCGAGCAGCTCACCGAGAAGGCCCTCAGCGAGTACGGACTGGCGGTCGACGACCTCGTCGCCGAGTACGGGCCGCACGTGCCGGTCCCGCCGTCGGCGGCGGAGCTGGCCGAGTACGAGACGGCCAAGGAGCGCGGCGAGGACGTCGTGGCGCCGCCCGCGATGCCCTATGACCGGGCCACCCAACAGCGGCGGGTCACCCGCGCGGAGAAGGACCTGTCGCTGTTGGGCAAGGTCAACCCGCTGGCGCTGGAGGAGTTCGCGGCGCTGGAGGAGCGGTACCGGTTCCTGTCCACGCAGCTGGAGGACCTGAAGAACACCCGGCGCGACCTCCTGACGGTGGTTCGCGAGGTCGACGACAAGATCCTCGAGGTATTCACCGCCGCGTACGCCGACGTCGCCCGCGAGTTCGAGATCGTCTTCGCCACCCTGTTCCCGGGCGGGCAGGGGCGGCTGCAGCTCACCGATCCCGATGACCTGCTGGCCACCGGCATCGAGGTGGAGGCGCGCCCACCGGGCAAGAAGATCAAGCGGCTGTCGCTGCTCTCGGGCGGTGAGCGGTCGCTGACGGCGGTCGCGCTGCTCGTCGCGATCTTTCGGGCCCGGCCGTCGCCGTTCTACATCCTCGACGAGATCGAGGCCGCGCTCGACGAGGTCAACCTTCGGCGGCTGATCGGCCTGATGGAGGAGCTGCGCAGCACCTCGCAGCTGATCGTCATCACCCACCAGAAGCCGACGATGGAGGTCGCCGACGCACTGTACGGCGTGTCGATGCGCGGGGACGGGATCACCGCCGTCATCTCCCAGCGGCTGCGCCCGGCCTCGTAGCATCGCCGGTCTGGAGGAGGCGCCGAGCGGGCGGCATGACAGGCTTGTCGGGTGACCACGGAGACCCTGTGGATCGTCGTGGCGGTGGTCGCGGCGGTCCTGTTGATCGTCCTCGTGCTCGGCCTCGTCATCGGCCGGCGCCGCCGGATCAGCCTGCGCGAATCCGAGCAGCTCAGACCGGAGGAGGGTCCGGAGGCGCTCCCGCCGCGGCGCGGCGGTACGTACCAGACCGACCGCGGGTTCAGCTTCTCCGCCGGGACGGGGACCGCGACCCTGCCGGAACCGGCCGACACCGCGCCGCCGCCGGTGGAGGTGCCGCCGGTGGACTCCGCGCCGCCGGTGGACTCCGCGCCGCCGGTGGAGGTGCCGCCGAGCCGGCCCGCGGAGCCGGTTGCCGAGCCGGAGCCGGTTGCCGAGCCGGAGCAGGCCGTCGCCGAGCCGGAGGCCCCGCCCGCGCCGAAGCCTGCTGCCCCGGAACCCACCGCGCCGGAACGCCCGGCCGAACCCGCCCCGCAGGCCCCGCCCGCGCCGAAGCCTGCTGCCCCGGAACCCACCGCGCCGGAACGCCCGGCCGAACCCGCCCCGCAGGCCCCTCCCGCCCCGGCCCCGGAGATCAGCGGCAACGGTGCGGCACCCGCCGTCGCGGCCCCACCCGCTCCCACCGAACCCATCGCCCCCACCGCGGGCCGTCTCGAGCGGCTCCGCGGACGACTGGCCCGCTCCCGCACCGGGTTCGGGCAGAGCCTGCTCGGCCTGCTCGGCGCGGGTGAGCTCGACGAGGAGTCGTGGGAGGACGTCGAGGCCACTCTCCTGCAGGCCGACCTCGGCCCGGAGACCACACTGGAGCTCGTCGAGACCCTGCGCACCGAACTGGCCGCCCGCGGCGTGCGCACCGCCGACCAGGCCCGTGCGCTGCTCAAAGAGGTACTGACCACGGAGTTGCACACCGAACTGGACCGGTCGGTGCGGGCGCTGCCGCACGACGGCCGGCCGGCCGTGGTGCTCATCGTCGGGGTCAACGGCACCGGGAAGACCACGACCACGGGCAAGCTCGCCCGCGTGCTCGTGGCCGACGGCCGCACCGTCGTGCTCGGGGCAGCCGACACGTTCCGGGCCGCCGCCACCGAGCAGCTCGTCACCTGGGGTGAACGCGCCGGGGCCGCGGTCGTGCGTGGACCCGAGGGCTCGGACCCGGCGAGCGTCGCGTTCGACGCCGTCAAACGCGCCGCCGCCGACGGCGTGGACGCCGTGCTGCTCGACACCGCGGGACGGCTGCACACCAAGACCGGGCTGATGGACGAGCTGGGCAAGGTCAAGCGCGTCGTGGAGAAGCAGGCCGAGGTCGATGAGGTGCTGCTGGTCCTGGACGCCACGACCGGCCAGAACGGCCTGATGCAGGCCCGGGTGTTCGCCGATGTCGTCAAGGTGACCGGGATCGTGCTCACCAAGCTGGACGGCACCGCCAAGGGCGGCATCGTGTTCCGGGTGCAGCGCGAGCTGGGCGTCCCGGTGAAGCTCGTCGGCCTCGGCGAGGGCCCGGACGACCTGGCGCCGTTCGAGCCCGCCGCGTTCGTCGACGCGCTGCTGAACTGACCCGGGAACGGTCTCGGCCTCCGGCGTCTCGCCTCCCGGCGTCCGCCCATGATCGCCGTTTCGGCGGCGCGGGCCGCGATCCGCGCGGCTGCGGGCTCCCAATCGTCGATCACGGCCGGGGACGGGGCGGGCACCGCGTAATACCCTCGTAACCGACGGGCGGTGTGCGTTCACCCGGCGGAAACAACGGGCGCCCGTTGCCGAAACACACCGCGCCGACGATTCCCTCCAGCCTGGTCGAGAAGCTGGAGGGAATCGTGGTCAACGCAGGTAACACTGCCTGGGTACTCGTGAGCGCCGCGCTCGTGATGCTCATGACGCCCGGCCTGGCGTTCTTCTACGGCGGGATGGTCCGCAGCAAGAACGTGCTGAACATGCTGATGATGAACTTCATCTGCCTCGCCGTCGTGGGTGTCCTGTGGGCCCTGTTCGGCTACAGCTGGGCCTTCGGGAACGACGCGTTCGGCGGCCTCATCGGCGGCAACGAGTTCGCGGGACTGGCCAACACGATCGGGCATCTCGTCGGGTACGCGGCGACCGACCCGGCGACGGGCGCGGTCACCCCGTGGCCGGGCAACGACGCGTTGCCCACCACCGCGTTCGTCATGTTCCAGCTGATGTTCGCGGTGATCACGCCTGCGCTGATCTCGGGCGCGATCGCCGACCGGACGAAGTTCTGGGCGTGGACGGCGTTCGTCGCGGGCTGGGTGACCCTGTGCTACTTCCCGGTGGCCCACTGGGTGTTCGCGTTCGACGGGTTCACCGGGCCGGACAACACCGGCGGCTGGATCGCCAACGTCCTCAAGGCCGAGGACTTCGCGGGAGGCACCGCGGTCCACATCAACGCCGGCGCCGCCGCGTTGGCCCTGGCGATCGTGCTCGGCCGGCGCAAGGGCTGGCCGCGCGAGCGCATGCGTCCGCACAACCTCCCGTTCGTGCTGCTCGGCGCGAGCCTGCTGTGGTTCGGCTGGTACGGCTTCAACGCCGGGTCGGCGCTGGGCGCCGGCGACCTCGCCGGGCTCGCCTTCACCAACACCACACTCGCGACCGGCACCGCCGTCCTCGGCTGGCTGGTCGTCGAGCAGGTGCGCGACGGTAAGCCGACCACCTTGGGCGCGGCCTCGGGCGCGGTGGCGGGACTGGTCGCGATCACCCCGGCCTGTGGGTTCGTCACGCCGCTCGGCGCGTTGGCCATCGGGGTCATCGCCGGTGCGCTCTGCGCGCTGGCCGTCGGGCTCAAGTACCGGTTCGGCTTCGACGACTCGCTCGACGTCGTCGGTGTCCACCTGGTCGGCGGGCTCGTCGGCACCCTGCTCATCGGCCTGTTCGGCACCAGCAGCGTGAACGCCGCCGCGCCCGGGGAGAACGGCCTGTTCTACGGCGGCGGTCTCACCCAGCTCGGTCGTCAGGCACTGGCCGCGGGTGCCGTGATGCTCTACTCCTTCCTCATCGCGCTGATCCTTGGTTACCTCATCAAGGCCACCATCGGTTTCCGGGTCGACGACGACGCCGAGGTGATCGGTATCGACGAGTCCGAGCACGCCGAGACCGGCTACGACTACTCGGGCCTCGGTGGGGCCGGCGGGTTGGGGTCGCCCCGGCCGCGGCTCGCGACGTCCGACGGCCCGGCCCGGGCCATCGCAGGCAAGGAGAACTGAGTCATGAAGCTGGTCACGGCGATCGTCAAGCCCTTCGTCCTGGAGGACGTCAAGACGGCCCTCGAGCAGATCGGGGTGCTGGGGATGACGATCAGCGAGGTGCAGGGGTACGGCAGGCAGAAGGGCCACACCGAGGTCTACCGGGGCGCGGAGTACGCCGTCGACTTCGTGCCGAAGATCCGGGTGGAGGTCCTGGCCGACGACGCCCTCGCGGACAAGGTGGTCGACGCGGTCGTCGAGGCGGCGCGGACCGGCAAGATCGGTGACGGCAAGGTCTGGATGACCCCCGTCGACACCGTGGTCCGGGTCCGTACCGGTGAGCGGGGCGGCGACGCGGTCTGATGCTCGGCTCGGCGGACGACCTCGTCGCGGCGAAGGCCGCATTGCTACGCCCGCGGGGCGGCAGGCGTCGGCTCGGCCCGGAGGCCCTGCGCGCCGCGCTGGTGGACCTGCACGACTTCTGGTTGTCCGCCCGGGGCGCTGCGGCCGGGCTGGGTACGGGCGCGGCGCTGGTGGCGGTCGGCGCGCTCGGTCGCCGCGAGCTCGCCCCGCATTCCGATCTCGACCTGGTGCTGCTGCACGACGGGCGGTCCGAGATCGAACCGCTGGCGGAACGGATCTGGTATCCGCTGTGGAACGCGGGGATCGGGCTCGACCACGCGGTCCGCACTCCGGACCAGGCCGTCGCGGTTGCGGCCGGTGATCTGCGCGCCGCCTTCGGGCTGTTGGAGGCCCGGCACATCGCCGGCGACGCGGAGCTGTTCGCCGTGCTGCACGCCGGAATCCGCCGGTCCTGGCGGGCCGGCATCCGGGGCCGCTTCGACGAGATCGCCGAGGCCGTCGAGCGGCGCTGGCAGGCGGCGGGCGACGTCGCGCACCGGGTGGAGCCGGACCTGAAGAACGGTCACGGCGGGTTGCGCGACGTCCAGCTCCTCGATGCGCTCGCCGCGGCGCAGCTGGTCGACCGGCCCACGGGGGAGGTCGCGGCGGCCCACGCCCTGCTGCTCGATGTGCGTACCGAGCTGCACCGGCTCGCCGGTCGGCCCCGCGACGTGATGCGGGCCCAGGACGCCGACGAGATCGCGGTGGCCCTTGCGCTCGGTGACCGTTTCGAGCTGGCCAGGGCGCTGTCCGGGGCGGCTCGCTCGGTGGCGTTCGCCGCGGAGGTCGCGCTGCGCGCCGCGCGCAGCGCGCTACCCCGCCGCGGGCTCGCCGCCCTGCGCCGGACCCCGGTTCGTCGTCCCCTCGGCTCGGGGGTGGTCGAACATCTCGGCGAGGTCGTGCTGGCCAGGGACGCGTCGGCGGTGCGTGATCCGGCCCTGACGTTGCGGGTGGCGGCCGCCGCCGCCCGGACCGGGTTGCCGGTGGCCGCCGGGACCCTACACCGGCTGGCCGGGACCGCCCCCGAGCTGCGCGAGCCGTGGCCCCGCCCGGCGCTCGACGAGCTGCTGGCGCTGCTGGGGGCGGGCCGCGGCATGGTCGGGGTGGTCGAGGCGCTGGACCGGACCGGGCTGTGGGGCAGGCTGTTCCCCGAGTGGGGAGCCGTACGCGACCTGCCGCCGCGCGACCGCGCGCACCTGTGGACGGTGGACCGGCACCTCGTGGAGACCTGCGCTCAGGCCGCCCGGCTCACCACCCGGGTGGCGCGGCCCGATCTGCTGCTGGTCGCGGCGTTGCTGCACGACATTGGCAAGGGTCGTGGGGGCGACCATTCGGTGATCGGCGCCTCGCTGGCCACCCAGATCGGGCGCCGGCTCGGCTTTCCCGGCCCGGACGTCGCCGTCCTCGACGCCGTCGTGCGGCATCACCTGCTGCTGCCGCACATCGCGACCCGCCGCGACCTCGACGACCCGGCGACGGTCACGCGCGTCGTTGACGCCTTGGCGGGTAACGGTCTGGTCCTGGACCTGCTCGACACGCTCGCGGAGGCCGACGCGCTCGCCACCGGCCCCGGGGTGTGGAGCCCGTGGAAGCAGAAGCTGATCCGTGACCTGACCGACCGCGCCCGGGCGCTGATGGCCGGGGAGCCGCTGCCGGAACCGGGCCCGCTCAGCGTCGCGAACCGGGAGCTCGCCGCGACGGTGCTCGCCCAGGGGCGGCCCCAGGTCCGGATGAGCGGCACCGAGGCCGCCAGCGTCGTGGTCGCGGCGCCCGCGATCAGCCGGCCGAGTCGGCCGGGCCCGCTCTCGGCCGCCGCGGGTGTGCTGGCCCTGCACTCGCTGGAGGTCTACGCGGCGGAGCTGCGAACCGAGGGCACCGTGGCGGTCCACGAGTTCCGGGTGTCCCCACGGTTCGGTCGGCTGCCCGATCCCGCGTTGATCCGCGCGGATCTGATCCGGGTGCTCGACGGCACGCTCGTGCTCGCCGACGCCCTGGCCCGCAAGGAACACGACTACGCCCCGACCGTCCCGGACGCCGACGACCCGGCCCCGCCGCGGGTGCTCTGGTTCGACGACGAGGCCAGTGGTGTCGTGGTGCTCGAACTGCGGGCGACCGACCGCATCGGGCTGCTGCACCGGGTGGCCGCGGCGCTCGAGGGCTGCGGGGTCGAGCTGCGCTGGGCGCGCGTGTCGACCCTGGGCTCGTCGGTCGTCGACTCGTTCGGCGTGGCCGGGTGCCGGCCCGGCCACGGGCCGGCGGGGACGGAGCGCCGCGCGGTGGAGCAGGCCGTGCTGGCCGCCGCGGCCGAGCCGAGGTAGCGCCGTACCGGTGGACCGTCAGCCCGCCGGTTCGACGTTCTGGTTGAGGTGGAAGACGTTCTCCGGGTCGAAGGTGGCCTTGACCTGCTGCAGGCGCCGATAGGTGCGGCCGTAGTTCTCCGGGGCCCGCGCCGCGTCGTCCGCCGCCATGAAGTTGATGTAGCCGCCCTCGGTCCCGGAGTAGGGATGGACGGCGGCGTAGTAGTCCCGGACCCACCGGATGTCGGCCTCGTCGTCGCCGGGCTCCGGCCAGAACGAACCGATGACCATCGCGTACCTCGCGTCGCGGTGGCCGAACGCCGTCTCGTCCGGATCGACCCGCGCTGCCGCGCCGTTGATGGGGTAGAGGTGCATCGTGGAGGCGACGGTCGGGGTCCGGGGACCGTGTTCGAGATGCGCCGCGATGGCCGCATCGGGCAGTTCGCGGACGAAGTCCGCCTTCCAGTACTGCCGGATCCCCTTGAAGAACAGCCCGTCGAAGGCCGCGTTCAGCACGGGGTAGGGCATGGGCCCCACCATCTCGGCCTTGACCTCGGCGACGTCGCGGAACGGCTTGATCGCCTGCTCGCCCTGCTCCGGGCGGCCGCTCCAGCACGTCACGATCGCGCAGAACACGTCCCCGTGGCGGTCCTCGGGGATGAACGGAAGCGGCGGGGCCAGCTGCCAGCCGAAGAACGCCCCGAGTTGCTCGGGTGCGTCCTGGATGTAGGTGTCGTAGGCCCGCATGACGGCGGGCGCGTCCTCGACCTCGTACAGCAGCGGGCCGCCGTAGATCGTCTCGACGTCGTGCAGGGCGAGTTCGAGCGAGGTGACGACGCCGAAGTTCCCGCTGCCGCCGCGCAGCGCCCAGAACAGGTCCTCGTTCTCGTACTCGCTCGCGACGAGGATGCGACCGTCCGCGGTGACCACCTCGGCGCTCACCAGGTTGTCGCAGGACAGGCCGCAGCCGCGGGTGAGGTAGCCGATGCCCCCGCCCAGCGTCAGACCGCCCACCCCGGTGGTGGAGATGATCCCGCCGGTGGTGGCGAGACCGTAGGCGTGGGTCGCGTGGTTGAAATCTCCCCATGTCGCGCCGCCCCCGGCGCGAGCGGTCTTCTTGACCGGGTCCACGAACACGTTGTTGATCAGCGACAGGTCGAGGACGACGCCGCCGTCACAGGTGCCGAACCCGGGGGCGCTGTGCCCGCCGCCCCGGACCGCGAGGTCGAGCCCGGACTCGCGGGCGTGGTTCACGACCGCAACGGCATCGGCGGTCGCGGTGGCCCGCACGATCAGCGCGGGCCGCCGGTCGTGCATGCCGTTGTGGACGCGGCGGTGTTCGTCGTAGCCGTCGTCGCCCGGCTCGAGGATCGGACCGCGCACCTGCTCGCGTAGCTCGGTGATGGTGGTCATGATCGCCTCCGCTTCGGGTACCAACTGCCGGTGCGGAGGATGGCGGACGGGGCGTTCTCGGGGCGTTCCCGATCAGCCGCTGGACATCGCGACCCGCACGAGGGTGGCCCGGGAGCGAGCGCCCAGCCATGGCGCGCCCTGGGCGGTGGCCGCGTCCACCGCGCGGCGGGCCGTCGCCACGGCCGCGGTCCGCTCGCCGCGCAGCGCCAGTAGCTCGGCGTCGACGCGGAGCAGCTCGGGGAGCAGGTAGCACTGACCGGTGCGGGTGGTCCAGTGCAGGGCGTCGGCGATGGCCGACCGGCCGCCCGCCGGGTCGCCGGCCCGCAGGAAGCCTTGCGCGAGCAGGCTCAGCCCCAGCGTCAGGTGGAGTCGTTGCTCCCGGCGAAGCAGATCGGTGACCTCGCGGATCGTCCGGATGCCGCCGAGATCCCCGTCCAGGACGTCCCGCCAGCCCCCGAGCATCCGGGCGATGGTCTCGAAGTAGCCGATGTGCATCGTCGAGGTGATCGCCGCCAGCGCGGCGACCGACGCGGGCAGGTCGTGCGCCTCGGGGGCGAGGGTGGCGAGGATCGCGGCGAAGGCACGGACATAGCCCGTGGTCATCGGGTGGCCGAGCTCGGCGGCGCAGCGCAGCGCCGCCCGCATCGTCCGGTCGGCGGCACCGAGGTCGCCGCGGAAGAACCGGGTGAGGGCCAGGCGGGACAGGCACACGCCCTTCGGGTCCTGGGCGTAGCGGGCGATGTGCAGCGGAGCCTCCTCGGGGCGGTACTCGTCGATCGCCGCCGTCAGGTGGCGCTCGGCGGCGGCGAACTCACCCCGCCAGAAGCCCGTGACCCCCAGCACGTACTCGCCCTCGACGAGGGCCGTGTGGTCGACCGATCCCGCTGCCACCAGCTCACCGCCCATCTCGGCGGCCCGATCGAACCGGCAGGTGGCCACCGCATGCAGGGCAAGGCCACGCAGCACCGCCGGGCTGGGGCGGCGCCCGAGCCTGCGGTGCAAGGTGAGCGCGCGTTCGTAGCTGTGCTGGACCGCGGCGGCCCCGTAGCCGCGGCGGGCGACGAGGGGGACCCCGAGCGCCGACCGCAGCCGTAGCTCCATCGCGTCGCGCACCTCGCTGATCGGCCAGTCGGCGAGCAGGCGCAGCGCGCGTTCCAGGACGGTGATGGCGTCGTCGAGCGCGAAGACCCGGTAGGCGTGCGTGGCCGCCCGCTCGTAGGCCTCGACCGCCCGCGACACCAGGCCGGCGCTCTCGTAGTGGGCCCCGAGGCGCGCGCTGACCGGCGCCAGGTCCTCGGCGTGGTGTCGCTCGAGCGCCACCGCGACGGACCGGTGCAGCAGGCGCCTTCGGGCCGGACTGATCAGCTCCAGCGCCACCTCGCGCAGCGTGTCGTGGCTGAAGTCGAGGGCCGGGCCGCGTTCGCACAGGATGTGGCGCTGCCAGAGTTCCCCGAGGGTGTCGGCCAGCTCGTCCTCGGTCCGGCCCATGGCGGCGGCGAGCACCTCGATGGTGAACGCGCGCCCGATCGTCGCCGCCACCTCGACCAGCCTGCGGGCGTCGGGCCGCAGCCGCTGGAGCCGGGCAGTGATCATGGCGTGGACCGTGGGGGTGAGGACAGGGCGCGCGGTGGACTCCCCGAAACCCGCGCGCACGGCCTCGACCACGAACAGCGGGTTGCCCCCGGTCTCCTTCCACAGCCGGGCCGCGGCGGCCGCGTCGAGGGCCTTCCCGCTCACCGCCGCGGCCATCTCGGCCGTGGCTCCGGGACCCAGCGGCCCGAGCGCGATCTCGGTCAGGGCTCCGGCCTGGCCGAGGCTTCGGCGCAACCAGGCAAGGGGGTGGGCTTCGCAGACCTCCTCGTCGCGCGCCGTCCCGGCCACGAGAACCGGGGCGGCGGGCGAGCGCTGCAGCACGAAGCCGCAGAGTTCCAGCGAGTCCGAGTCGCACCACTGCAGGTCGTCGAGGATGAGCAACAGCGGTCGGCCGCGGGCCAGAAGGCCCCGACGGACGGCGTCGAGAAGGTGGTGACGCCGACCGGCATCGGCCTGCGGATGGCCGGCCCGCAGCTCGGGCAGGAGCCGGGCGAGCTCGGCGCGCCACCCATCGGCGAGGGTGTCGAGGCCGGGCCGGACCGGATCCGACCGCAGCCAGTCGATCACCGGGCCCCACGGCGGCCCGCCGGCGGCCTGGTAGGCCCGGCTGCTCACGACGGCATGTCCCTCCGCCGCCGCGCGCCGAGCCAGCTCCTCGACGAGCCGGGTCTTGCCGATGCCGGGTTCACCGGTGACCAGCAGGAGATGGGCGGCGCCGCCGACCGCGGCCTGCCACGCCGCGGAGACGGTGTGCCACTCGGCCGCCCGGCCGATCAGGGTCCGGCCGCCTTCGACGGAGGGGGCCGGAGCGGGGCGCCGGAGCTCGTCGTACACCGCGGTCGTGGCCGGCTCCGGCGCCACCCCCAGCTCCCGGTCCAGTGTTCGGACACATCGCTGGTAGGTGCGCAGCGCCTCGCTGCGTCGGCCGCGCCGAGCCAGTGCCGTCATCAGAAGCCGGTAGGCGGGTTCGTGCAGCGGGTCGATGCGCAGCAGCTGGTGGGCGTGGTCGACGGCGTCGGCGTCCCGGCCCTCGGCGGCCGCCGAGCCGGCCAGCTCGGCGAGCGCGTCGACGCTGAGCCGGCGGAGCCGCTCCCGTTCGGCGAGGACCCAGTCGTCGGGGCAGTCGGGCAGCAGGTCGCCGCCGTAGTGGCGGACCGCCGCCGCCGGGTCACCGCGGGCGAGGGCGTCGGTGAAGGCCACGACGTCGATCCAGGTGGAAGGGCCGGCCTTCCACCGGATCGTCTGGGCTCCGGCCTCGACGAACCCGTCGGGTCCGGGCAGCGATCGGCGCAGGTCGTGGAGCAGCTTGCGCAGGTTGGTGCGGGCCTGTGCGCCGGTCGAGTCCGGCCATAGCCGCAGGGCCAGCCGGTCCCGGCGCACGGCCAGGTCGGGTGCCAGGGCCACCAGGGCCAGCAGCCGCTGCATCCTGGGGGACGTCAGCTCGGGGACCGGCCGTCCGTCGAGGGCGACCGCCACCTCACCGAGGAGGCGGATCACCAGCCGCGGCTCGACCCCCGCCGGTCGCGTTCGCGCTCCCGGCTCCTGCTTCGACATCGACAGTGGGTTGCTCGCCGGACGGTCCTGCATGGTTCCCCCGCTGCGGTGGTGGTCCAGTGCACACCTGGTCGCGCCGAGGGGCAATGGTCGTTCGGCGACAGCGCCGGTCCCGACCAGGCCAGGGCGGGCCCGGAACGATCCACCCGTTCGATGCGTTGTCCGCCCATGACCCGCGCTCGCGCATCGTCCGGCCCGGTCCGGCTCGTGCTGCCCGAGCGGTCGCTCGTGCTGTTCGCCGGGATTCCCGGTGCGGGCAAGAGCACCTTGCTCGCCGGGCTGCCGACCGGCCCGGACCTGGCCCTGCTCGACTCCCAGACCCACCGTGACGCGCTCGCCGCGGCGTTGCCCGCGGGAACGCCGTATCGCTGCTACCGGCCTCTGGTGCACCTGCTGCACCGGCTCGCGATCGTGTGGGCGGTCGTTGTCGGGCCGCCGGTCGTCCTCGTCCACCTGCCGGCCACCTCGGCCGCCGGTCGGCGGGCGATCGCGCTGCTCGCGGCGCTGGCCGGCCGCTCGGCGCATCTGGTTTGGCTGGACGTCGACTCCGCCGAGGCACTGCACGGCCAGGCCGAGCGGGGCCGGGTGGTGCCTTCGGGATCGTTCGCGGCGCACGTCGCGCGTGCGGCGGGGCTCGCCGAGACGTTCCGCAGCCACGGCCCCCCGCGCGGCTGGTCGGATGTCACCGTGCTCGACCGGGCGGGTGCCGGTCTCGGCCTGGTCCTGGCCGTCAAGCCGGACCACCGGACGTCACCGCACGCAGGCAAGTAGGCTCGCAGGGGTGTTCGACACCCTCTCCGAGCGCCTCAACGGGGCGCTGCGTGACCTGCGCGGCAAGGGTCGGCTGTCCGACGCCGACATCGACGCCACCGCGCGGGAGATCCGCATCGCGCTGCTCGAGGCCGACGTCGCGCTGTCGGTGGTGCGCTCCTTCATCGCCAGGGTCAAGGAGCGGGCCAAGGGTGCCGAGGTCTCCCAGGCGCTGAACCCGGCCCAGCAGGTCGTCAAGATCGTCAACGAGGAGCTCATCGCGATCCTCGGCGGCGAGACTCGGCGGCTCGCGCTGGCCAAGGAACCGCCGAGCGTGATCATGCTGGCCGGACTGCAGGGTTCCGGTAAGACGACGCTGGCGGGGAAGCTGGCCTACTGGCTGCACAGCCAGGGTCACACGCCGCTGCTCGTCGCGGCCGACCTGCAGCGGCCCAACGCGGTCAACCAGCTGCAGATCGTCGGGGAGCGGGCCGGGGTGCCGACGTTCGCGCCGCATCCGGGTGCGTCGGCGACCGGTGCGGCCGATCCGAGCCTTGGTCCCGGTGATCCGGTCGAGGTCTCCCGCCAGGGTGTGCAGTACGCGCGCGACAAGATGTACGACGTCGTCATCGTCGACACCGCGGGCCGCCTGGGCGTCGACGAGGAGCTGATGCGCCAGGCCGCCGACATCCGCGATGCGGTGCGGCCCGACGAGACGCTGTTCGTCGTCGACGCCATGATCGGTCAGGACGCGGTGGCGACGGCCGAGGCGTTCCGGGACGGCGTCGGATTCACCGGCGTGGTGCTCACCAAGCTCGACGGTGACGCCCGGGGTGGTGCCGCGCTCTCCGTCCGCGAGGTGACCGGCAAGCCGATCCTGTTCGCCTCGAACGGCGAGAAGCTGGCCGATTTCGACATCTTCCATCCCGACCGGATGGCCAGCCGGATCCTGGGCATGGGTGACCTGCTCACCCTCATCGAGCAGGCCGAGCAGGTGTTCGACGCCGAGCAGTCGGCGAAGACCGCGGCCAAGATCGGGACCGGGGAACTGACGCTGGAGGACTTCCTCGAGCAGATGCTGGCCATCCGCAAGATGGGCCCGATCGGCAACATCCTCGGGATGCTCCCGGGTGCGAACACCGGGCAGATGAAGGACGCCCTGGCGCAGGTCGACGACAAGCAGCTCGATCGGCTGCAGGCCATCATCCGCGGCATGACCCCGGCCGAGCGGGCCGATCCGAAGATCATCAACGGGTCGCGGCGGCTGCGCATCGCCAACGGCTCCGGCGTGGCCGTCAGCGACGTCAACGACCTGGTCAACCGCTTCTTCGAGGCCCGCAAGATGATGAAGCAGATGGCCGGGCAGTTCGGTTTCGGTAGCCGCAGCGCAACCAAGCGCGCCGCCAAGTCGCGCCGGGGCAAGAAGGGCAAGGGCAAGGGTCGGGGCCCCGCGGCCGCCCGCGCCGGGCTCCCGGCCGGGATGCCCGACCTCTCGCAGCTGCCTGCGGGCCTTCAGGAGCTGCCGCCCGGGCTCGCCGGACTCGACCAGCTGCCGCCCGGGTTCGACCCGTCGAAGCTGAACTTCGGCAAGAAGCCGCGCTGATGCTGCCCGACGTGCCCGTCACCGGCTATCGGCTCCGGGGCGTGCTGCTGCCGTCCGGGGACCGCACGGAGCTGTTCGTGGACGGCGCGGGGCGGATCAGCGCCGAGCCGCCGGCCGCGGCCGAGGTCCTGTTCGATGGCGGGTGGATCGTCCCGGGTCTCGTGGACGCGCACTGCCACATCGGGCTGGGACCGTCCGGACCGGTCGGGCTCGGCGAAGCAGCGGAACAGGCCCGTGCCGACCGGGATGCGGGGACGTTGCTCATCCGCGACTGCGGTTCGCCGGTCGACACCTCGCCGCTGCAGGAGCGCGCCGACCTCCCGCAGATCATCCGGGCGGGCCGGCACATCGCCCGGCCCAAGCGGTACATCGGCGGCCTCGCCGTTGACCTCGACGATCCGGCGTTGCTGCCCGAGGCCGTCGCCGAGCAGGCCACACAGGGCGACGGATGGGTCAAGCTCGTCGGCGACTGGATCGACCGCGGGGTGGGCGACCTGGCTCCGCTGTGGCCCGACGACATCCTGGCCGAGGCCATCGCTGCGGCACACCAGGCCGGGGCCCGGGTGACCGCGCATGTCTTCGGCACCGACGCCCTGCCCGGTCTGATCGGCGCGGGGATCGACTGTATCGAGCACGGCACCGGCCTGACCGACGACCTGATCGACGAGATGGCCCGTCGTGGCACGGCGCTGGTCCCCACGTTGATCAACATCGAGACGTTTCCCAGCATCGCCGATCGCGCCGGAAAGTACCCGGCCTACGCCGCCCACATGCGCGAGCTGCACCGGCGCGCGGGTGAGGTGGTGCGCCGCGCCGTCGAGGCCGGGGTCCCGGTGTTCGCGGGCACCGACGCCGGCGGCGGGATCCGACACGGCCGTATCGTCGAGGAGATCCTCGCCCTGCACGCCGCCGGGCATCCGGACGCGCTCGGCGCCGCCAGCTGGGCGGCCCGCAGCTGGCTGGGCAGGCCGGGGCTCGACCCGGGCGCGCCGGCCGATCTCATCGCCTACCGCGCCGATCCACGGGCCGATCCGAGTGCCCTGCGCGACCCGGCGCTCGTGCTGCTGCGCGGGCGGGTGGTGCACGCAACGGGCTGAGCGCGCCGCCGGACGGGCCGCCGGGCCGATTCGCCGGTAGCGTCGAGATGTGCGATCGCGGGACGGGGACGAGGGTCCGCCGCCGGGTGTCCGCGGGTTGCCCGGTGCGCTCCCCCCGGAACCCGGCCCGACGCTCTCGGCCGATCGGATCGGTCAGCCGGACGGTCCTGGTCATCCGCCACCCGGATGTCCGCCGCCCGGCTGGGCTCCTGCGGCGGTCGGCTCGTCACCGCCCGCGGGCTGGATGCCTCCGCCGCCTCCGGCCGCGCCGCCGGGCCGGCCGCAGCACCGGTGGGGGTTGGGCGCCTACGCGCTCGTCGAGGTGGTGTTCCTGGCCTCCTCGCTGTTGCTCGGGCTGCTGGTGCTGCGCGACGGTCCGCTGGGGGTCACCGCGCTGGCGATCGGTCTCGCGGTGCCGACCGTGCTGGCCGCGGGCCTGGCCATCCTGATCACCGTGAGGCGGGGGAACGGGCCGCGGATCGATCTGGGGCTGCGGTTCTCGTGGCGCGACGTCGGCATCGGACTGGCGTTCGGCTTCGGCGGGCTGGTGCTCACCATCCCGGCGTCGGTGATCTACGCGTCGCTCCTCGGCCCGGACCGGGCGACGTCCTCGGTGGGGGAGGTGTTCGCCGGGCTCTCCTCGGGTGTCGCGGGCGCCCTGGTCGTGTTCGTGATCGTCGTGTTCCTGGCCCCGGTCTGCGAGGAGATCGTCTACCGCGGGCTGCTCTGGGGCGCGTTGGAGAGACACGGGGCAGGCCGCTGGGTCGCGTTCGGGCTCACCACGCTGCTGTTCGCGCTGGCGCATTTCGAGTTCAGCCGCACCCCGCTGCTGGCCGTCATCGCGATCCCGATCGGGCTGGCGCGGGTGGTGACGGGCGGGCTGACCGCGAGCATCGTCGCGCACCAGATCAACAACTTGCTGCCGGGTATCGCGCTGCTGCTGATGCTGCTCGGGGTCGTTCCGAGCTGATGCCGCCCGGCTCGGTTCGTCCGGCCGACTCTCGTCTGGCAGAATGGCCGATCGGCCCCCGGCTGGCCCTCTACCGTGCCGCGGCCGTAGACCTCGAGTAGGCGCAGCACGTAACCCCACGCGGGCCGCGTTGACTCAGCAGAGCACGATCCATCGAGACATTCATGGGCGAGGAGCAGTAAGCAGCGTGGCCGTCAAGATCAAGCTGATGAGGCTGGGCAAGATCCGGCAGCCGTACTACCGCGTCGTCGTCGCCGACGCTCAGACCCGGCGCAGCGGCCGGGCGATCGAGACGATCGGCAAGTACCACCCGAAGAACGAGCCGAGCCTGATCGACATCGACTCGGACCGGGTCCAGTACTGGCTGGGCGTGGGCGCGCAGCCGACCGAGCCGGTGCAGCGCCTGCTCGAGATCACCGGCGACTGGCAGAAGTTCAAGGGCCTGCCCGGCAGCGAGGGCACCCTCAAGCCGCAGCCCGAGAAGGTCGACAAGCTCGCTCGGTTCCAGGCGGCGCTCGCCGCGGCGAACGAGGAGCCGACCACCGAGGCCACGACGCCGAAGAAGAAGGCCGACCGTCGGCCGAAGGCGGACTCGGCGAGCGAGGCCGCCGAGGGTGAGTCGAGTGCGGCCACGGAGGCCACCGAGTCGTGAGCGAGCGTGCGAGCTCACCGTTTCACACGGCTGAGCCTGCCCGGTCGCCGTCGAACGCGACCGGGCCCGTGAGCTCACCGTTGTCCGCAGCGGTGAACCCGCGGGTGCGGCCGCCGGGTATCAGTGAGGAGGACTCGTGAGTGTCCTCGCGGACGCGCTCGAGCATCTCGTGCGGGGAATCGTCGACCATCCGGATGAGGTGCGCGTCGACCTCGTGACGAACCGCCGCGGGCGCACTCTCGAGGTTCGGGTGCACCCCGACGACCTCGGCAAGGTGATCGGCCGAGGCGGGCGCACCGCGACCGCCCTGCGCACCGTCATCGGCAGCATCGGTGGTCGCGGCGTGCGGGTCGATGTCGTCGACACCGACCGGTAGGAGCCCGGACCCTGCCGACACCGCGTTGCTGGTCGGCATCGTTGTGCGGCCGCACGGTCTGCGCGGTGAGCTCGTCGTCGAGGTGCGGACCGACTCTCCCGAGGAGCGGTTCGCCCCCGGCGCGGTGCTCATCGCGCGCAGCGCAGGCGGAGCGCGCGTCGATACCGCGCGCAGCGCAGGCGGCGCACGAATGGGTACTGCGCGCAGCGCGGGTGCCCACGATTTCGCATTGACCGTCGAGTCCTCCCGGCCGCATTCGGGCCGGCTGCTCGTCCGGTTCGCCGAGGCGCCCGATCGCACCGCCGCCGAGGAGCTGCGGGGTGTCCGGTTGCTGATCGACTCCGCCGATCTGCCCCCGCCCGGCGACCCCGACGAGTTCCACGTCCACCAGCTCGAGGGCCTGCGTGCCGAGCTGGTCGACGGCACGGCCGTCGGTACGGTCCGTGAGGTGGTGTTCGGGCCCGGGGGTGAGTTGCTGGTGCTGGCCCGGCCGGACGCTCCGGACGCGTCGGTGCCGTTCGTGGCCGCGATCGTCCCGATCGTCGACCTCGAGCGGGGGCGTGTCGTGCTCGACCCGCCCGAGGGGCTGCTCGACCTCTGATCGGCCCCTCTCCGATGATCGGCGTTCCGGCTGTCGGAGCCGTGTGGTTCGCGACCGTCTCCGCCACAACGCCGATCATCGTGTCAACTGAAGTTGACAAAGCCACTGCGTCAACGTAGGTTGACGGTCATGGCGGATGCAACGAGGGTCGCGGCGGCGGCGTCCAGCAGGGATCCGGCCGTCGGGTTGGCGGCGGTGGCTTCTCTGCGGGGACTGCTGGATTCGCTGGAGGAGCTGCAGGTCCGCAATGCGCGTGACCAGGGCTGGTCCTGGCAGCAGATCGCCGAGGTCTTGGCGGTCAGCAGGCAGGCGGTGCACAAGAAGTACCGGCGGTTCGGGTTCTGAGGGGCGGAGATGTTCGAACGGTTCACCGACAAGGCGCGGCAGGTGGTGGTCCTCGCGCAGGAGAAGGCACGCGAGCGGCGCGACGACGTGATCGGCACCGAGCATCTCCTGCTCGGGCTGCTCGCGGTCCACAACGCCCCCGCGGCCGAACTGCTCGCCGCTCATGCCGTCGATCAGGACAGTGTGCTCGCCGATCTCGATCGGATGCGCAGCGCCAGCGGACCCGGATCCGACGCGGAGGCACTCGCCGTGCTGGGTATCGACCTCGACGAGGTGCGCCGGCAGGCGGAGGAGACGTTCGGGCCGGGTGCGCTCGACCGCACTCGGGCGGCCCGGCAGCGCGGCGTCAGGCGGTGGCGCGGGGGGCACATCCCGTTCCATCGGACGGCGAAGAAGGCGCTGGAACTGTCGCTGCGGGAGGCGCTTCGACTGCGGCACACCTCCATCGGCACCGAGCATCTGCTGCTCGCCCTGCTGCACACCGAGACCGGTACGGCGCACCAGATCCTCGCGGCGCGCGGGGTCACCCTCGACCAGATGCGCATCGCGGTCGCCGATCAGGGTCGCGCCGCGGCGAGCGGTTGAGGCCGTACGCTCCGGTGTGGCCGTCACTCGACGGCGTCCTCATGACCGGCCGCCGCGCTGCGGACCCCGGGCAGCTCGGCGAGCTCACCGGCGAGCCCGGACAGCTCGCCGCGGCCTTCCAGCAGGAGGGTGACGGCGGCGACGCGCTGACCCTCGTTGGTCGTGCTCGCCCGGTCGACCTCGACGTGCTGGACCGACCAGCCGCGTTCGGTGCAGACCGACAGCACCGTGCGCAGCACCCCGCGGCCGTCGACGTAGCTCAGGTGCAGGACGGGGGGTTCTCGGCGCAGCCTGCGGATCGTACGGGCCAGCGGCGGAAACCCGCGCGCGACGACGAAATGGACGACGGTCGCACCGATCCCCAGGAGGGGAAGGCCCGCGCCGCAGGCCATACCCACCGCGGCCGCGACCCATACGGTGGCCGCGGTGGTCAGCCCGCGGACCACATCCTGCCGGACGAAGATCAGGCCGCCGCCGATGAACCCGATCCCGGAGACGACCTGGGCGGCGATCCGCGACGGGTCGAGCGTGACCTGTCCGACCCCCAGCAGGTCCGCGAACCCGTACTTGGACACCAGCATGAACACCGCCGCGCCCACCCCGACGAGGGTGTGCGTCCGCAGCCCCGCGCTCTTCGCCCCGGCCTCGCGCTCGAGGCCGATCGCCCCCGTCAGCACGACGGCCAGCAGCAGCGGCGGGAGCAGTGTCCACTGCGCTCCCATCGACCACACGGTGTGCACGGGGGCCTCCTTCGAGTCCGCGGCGGTCTGCGAGGATCCGGGCGGTGCGCATCGACGTGATTTCCATCTTTCCCGGCTACCTTGCGCCATTGCGGGAATCGCTGCTGGGTAGAGCGGTCGACGCCGGGCTGCTCGAGATCGCACTGCACGATCTGCGACGCTGGACCCACGACGTGCACCAGACCGTCGATGACGCCCCGTACGGCGGCGGACCGGGCATGGTCATGCAGCCGCAGGTCTGGGGTGAGGCCCTCGACGCGGTGATCGCGTCCGACCCCCGTCCGCCACGGCTGGTCGTCCCGACCCCGGCGGGACGACCGTTCACCCAGGCCACGGCGCGCGCCTACGCGGCCGAGCAGCGGCTGGTGTTCGCCTGCGGCCGGTATGAGGGCATCGACCAGCGAGTTGTGGAGCATTATCGCCGCGAGTTCCCGGTTGACGAGGTGAGCATCGGCGACTACGTGCTGGTCGGCGGTGAGGTCGCGGTGCTGGTGATCGTCGAGGCGGTGGCGCGGTTGCTGCCCGGGGTGCTCGGCAATCCGCGATCGGCCGCCGAGGACTCCTTCTCCGACGGCCTGCTGGAGGGCCCGGCCTACACCCGTCCGGAGGTCTGGCGCGGGCAGGCCGTGCCCGAGGTGCTGCGCAGCGGCAACCACGGCGCCATCGCCCGCTGGCGTCGCGAGCGGGCGCTCGAACGCACCGCCACGCGGCGGCCGGATCTCCTGGCCGCCTTGCCCGAGGCTGCCCTCGACGCTGCCGACCACGCGTTCCTGGCCACGCTCGGCGAGGAGCCCTGAGTTCGCGGGCCGGGCTCGGGTGCTGGCTCGTCCAGGGCCGGTTGTGCTGTGTGAACAGGGGTCTGGCACTATGGATGAGTTGCCAGCGCCCGACGCCCTGCGTCGGGGACCGCAGGGCGTCATCCGTCGAGTGGAGCGGCGCCCCAGCATGACCGCAATCAGACGAGGACGGACCTGCGCGATGAACACCCTGGACGCACTGGACGCACAGCTGCTGCGCTCCGACATCCCCGCATTCCGGCCGGGTGACACGCTCAAGGTGCACGTGAAGGTCGTCGAGGGCAACCGGTCCCGGATCCAGATCTTCCAGGGCGTTGTCATCCGCCGGCACGGCGCGGGCGCGCGCGAGACCTTCACCGTCCGCAAGGTCTCGTTCGGTGTCGGGGTCGAGCGCACGTTCCCCGTGCACTCGCCGAACATCGACAAGATCGAGGTGTTCAGCCGGGGCGATGTCCGCCGGGCGAAGCTCTACTACCTCCGTGATCTCCGCGGCAAGGCCGCGAAGATCAAGGAGAAGCGAGAGACCTCGACCGCGTCATGATCATCACCCGCAGGTGACGGTTCGGTGACGTAGCCTCGTGGGCGTGGCGCTTCCTGAGCTCCCCGATGACCGGCGGGCCCCGCCCCGGCGATACAGCCCGGCGGACCCGGTCGGCCCCCCGGGCTCCGTACCTCAGGACAGAAGGGCCACCCAGCCGATCGCCGGGTGGCCCGAGCCGCCCGCGGCGGGCCCGCGCAACGGCAGGCCCGCACACGTGCCCGGCCAGCCGGGGTCATCGACCGGGGGTGCTCCGCCCCGCCCGACCAACGGTCACCGGGCGCCCGACGGTCATCCGGGACCGGCTCGCAACGGCCATCCGGTTCCGCCGCCACCGCGCGACGACGCCCCGCGGTACCGCGGGAACGAGATCCCATCGCCCCGCGACGCGGGCCAGCCGACCCAGCCGGTCTCCCGCCAGCCCGCCGTACCGCCGGAGCTCACCGAGGAACCGGACGCCGACGATCCCGCAGCGCCGCCGAGGGCGTCCGCGGAGCGGACCAGCAGCCCCGGCCGCCACCGCAGGCGGGCCGGCGAGTCGCCCTCGGGGCGTCCGGTGTCGTCCTACGGGCAGGAGCCCGCATCGGCTTCGGCCCGGCGCCGCCCACCGCGTGGTGGGCGGCGCCGGCGAGCGTCGTTCTGGAAGGAACTTCCGCTGCTCGTCGCGGTGGCGCTGTTGTTGACCTTCCTCATCCAGACGTTCGTCGCGAAGGTGTACGTCATTCCGTCGGGTTCGATGGAGACCACGTTGCACGGCTGCGCCGGGTGCAACAACGACCGCGTCATCGTCGACAAGGTCGTCTACCGGTTCTCCGACCCGCAGCCGGGTGATGTCGTCGTCTTCCGCGGCCCGGACAGCTGGCGCAGCGAGGCGCCGGTCGCGCAGCCGGCCAGCCCGCTGACCCGCGGTCTGCAGCAGCTCGGTTCGCTGATCGGCCTCGCGCCACCGGACGAGAAGGACTTCGTCAAGCGGGTCATCGCCGTCGGCGGGCAGACCGTGTCGTGCTGCGACTCGCGTAACCGCGTCCTGGTCGACGGGCAGCCGCTCACCGAGCCCTATCTCTACTACCTGCCAGAGGCGGGTCCGGCCCGGCAGATTCCGTTCGGGCCGATCCAGGTGCCGGCGGGGGAGCTGTGGATGATGGGCGACAGCCGCAACAACTCCGCGGACTCCCGGGTGCCCGGGCACGGTCCCGTCCCGATCGAGAACGTCATCGGCAAGGCGCGGATGGTCGTGCTGCCGTTCGACCGGTTCGGCGGGATCTCCTCCACCGACCCCCAGGCCCAGCCGGCCGGCATGTCCGACACGGGAATCGGTGGGTCGTCGGCGCCGCTCGCGCTCGGCCTGCTCGGTACACTCCCGCTGGCCATCGGACGCCGGTGGCGCAGGTCCTGGGAGGACGGGGATGCTCCGGTGAGCGAGTTTCGGCCGACGCTGCGTGAACCCGCGCCGCGGTGGCTCCGGCGTGGCCCTGACGGCGAGGGGCCCGATGCCCGGCTCGGCGGTCGACGCTGACGGGACGACCCGTGCTCGCGCATGCTGGCGGCTCTGTGCGCCGCGCCCCGAGATCCGCGCAGCCCGACCAGGTACGACCCGGGCGCGCCGTCGTTCGCCGGTCTGCGGGCATCTGGACGCTGCAGAGCACGCTGCACCGGCACGGCCTCGGCCCGGTCGCGGGAGTCGACGAGGCCGGCCGGGGGGCCTGCGCGGGCCCGCTGGTGGTGGCCGCCTGCGTGCTACGGCCCGGCGACGGCAGGCGGCTGGCCGGGCTGGCCGACTCCAAGCTGCTCACCCCCGCCCGCCGCGACGAGTTCTACGCGATGATCATCCGCTACGCCGAAGACCACGCGGTCGTGGTCATCCCACCCGCCGAGGTCGACCGGCGTGGCGTGCACGCGGCCAATATCCAGGGCATGCGCCGGGCGGTGGCCGCGCTGGCTCGCCCACCCGGGTACGTGCTGACCGACGGTTTCCCGGTCCGCGGCTTCGGGCGTCCCGCGCTCGCGGTGCCGAAGGGCGACCAGGTCGCGGCGTGCGTCGCGGCGGCCTCGGTGCTGGCCAAGGTGGTCCGGGACCGGATCATGGTCGAGCTCGACGCACGGCTGCCGGAGTACGGGTTCGCCCTGCACAAGGGCTACTGCACGGCCGTCCACGACGCGGCGCTGGCCGAGTACGGACCGAGCCCCGAGCACCGGTTCTCGTTCGTCAACGTCGCGGGGGCCGCGGCCACCCGCGGCCCCGTCGAGGACGCGGCGGCGCTGGTCCACAATGAGGGCCTCATGCCGGAGGTGGCGTCGACGGAATCCGCCGTCGCGGGAGGAGTGGAGCTGTGAGCGCCGAGGATCTCGAGAAGTACGAGACCGAGATGGAGCTCACGCTCTATAAGGAGTACCGCGACATCGTTGCCCAGTTCTCCTACGTGGTGGAGACCGAGCGCCGTTTCTACCTGGCCAACTCGGTCGATGTGGCGCCGCGCAACGCCGAGGGCGAGATCTACTTCGAGGTTCGGATGTCCGACGCGTGGGTGTGGGACATGTACCGTCCGGCGCGGTTCGTCAAGAACGTGCGGGTTCTGACGTTCAAGGACGTCAACATCGAGGAGCTGGACAAGCCCGACCTGCGGCTGCCCGGCGGGGACACGTTCGGCTCCTGACACCGCGCCGGGGCCGGTGGCACTGCGGGTCTCGCGCGCCCTACACCCACGCCCCGACAAGCCGGGCTCGGCACGGCTTCGATCCCCTCGGGCATCCACATCGGGCTCGGATCATCCACAGCCGAGTCGGTGCCTCTCCCCGCGCCGGGTGCGCGCCGCGATCGTGGACGCCATGGCAGCCAAGGATGAGCTCGGCCGCCGCGGTGAGGACGTCGCGGTCGAGTACCTGGAAAAGCGCGGACTGGTCGTGCTGACCCGGAACTGGCGATGTCGGGACGGAGAGCTCGATGTCGTGGCCACGGACGCCGACAGGCTCGTCGTCTGCGAGATCAAGACCCGCTCGGGGACGGGGTTCGGTGCGCCCGCCGAGGCGGTGACGGGTCGCAAGGCCGCGCGGATCAGGCGCGTCACTCAGGCGTGGCTCGCCGCGCACAGGGTGCGCTGGTGCGAGGTCCGGTTCGACGTCGTCGCGGTGTTGATCGAACCGGGACGTCCGGCCACGCTGCAGCACTACGAGGCGGCGTTCTGATGGCCGCACCCGCCCGCGCGTGGTCGGTGGCGCTGCGCGGCGTCGAGGGACATGCCGTCGAGATCGAGGCCGCCATCGGTGGCGGGCTGCCGGGGATCCACCTGGTCGGGCTGCCCGACGCGGCGTTGCACGAGTCCAAGGACCGGGTGCGTGCGGCGGTGGTGAACTCCGGGCGCGCCTGGCCCAACGAGCGGATCGTGCTGGCGCTCTCCCCGGCGACGTTGCCCAAGGCCGGTTCGGGATTCGACCTCGCACTGGCCTGCGGTGTTCTCGCGGCCGCCGGTGTGGTGAGCCAGTCGGCGCTGGATCGGACGGTCCTGCTCGGGGAGCTTGCGCTGGACGGGCGGCTCCGCCCGGTCCGTGGGGTGCTGCCCTGCCTGCTGGCGGCGCGGGCCGCCGGGCTTCGACGGGTCGTGGTGCCGGCCGCGACGCTGCCGGAGGCCGCGCTGGTCGACGGCCTCGATCTGCACGGCGCCGAATCGCTGCGTGACGTGCTCGCCTGGTTGACGGAGGGTCGTCCGCTGCGTCACCCCGGTCCCGTCCCCCCGTGCCCACGGGCCGAACCGCCTGATCTCGCCGACGTGATCGGACAGGCCGACGCGCGGCATGCGCTCGAGGTCGCCGCGGCGGGCGGGCACCACCTGCTCATGGTCGGTCCCCCGGGCACCGGCAAGACGATGCTCGCCCAGCGGATCACCGGGCTCCTCCCCGCGCTGGCTGCCGACGACGCGCTGGCGCTCGCGGCGATCCGCTCGGTGGCTGGGCGGCTACCCGAGAACGAGCCGTTGAGCACGATCGCCCCGTTCGTGGCGCCCCACCATTCGACGTCGATGGCGGCGCTGGTCGGTGGGGGAAGCCGGACCGCGAAGCCCGGCGCGGTTTCCCTGGCCCACCGGGGGATCCTGTTTCTGGATGAATGCGCAGAGTTCGGGTCGCACCTGCTGGAATCGCTGCGCACCCCGCTCGAAGAGGGCGAGGTACGACTGGCCAGGGCCGAGGGGACCGTGCGCTACCCGGCGCGGTTCCAGCTCATCCTCGCGGCCAACCCCTGCCCCTGCGCGCCCGCGCACGAGCGGGACTGCATCTGCCCCTCCCTGGTACGCCGTCGCTACCTGGGCCGACTGTCCGGGCCCCTGCTCGACCGGGTCGACCTGCGCACTCGCATGCAACCGGTCACGAGGTTGAGCGGTGCCGACGAGACGGCCGAGAACACGGCATCGGTGCGAGCGCGGGTGCTCGCCGCCCGCGCGGCAGCGGCCGAACGCTGGGCGCCGCACGGGTGGCGGACCAATGCCGAGGTACCGGGCCCGGTCCTGCGCACCCGGTTCGCGCTGCCTTCCTCGACGATCCGTCCGCTCGACGCGGGCCTGCGGTCCGGCGAGCTCACCGCACGCGGCGCGGACCGCGCGTTGCGCGTCGCCTGGACATTGAGTGATCTTGCTGGCCTCGATCGTCCGGAGCGCGAGACGGTCGAGACGGCCCTGTACTTCCGGGATCGGAGGGCGTCGTGAGTTCGCCGGAACCGGTGACGCCCGTGGAGCGCGCGGTGCTGCTCGCCCGCGCGTATCTCTCGCGCGTCGCCGAGCCGCCCGCGGCCGCGCTGGCGGCGTTCGTCGAGGGCCTCGGTGCCGTCGAGGCGGCCGAGCGGGTGCGTCGCGGCGCCGTCCCGGAGCATGTGGCCCGGGAGACCGCCGCCCGCCGCGACGTCGATCGAGCGCAGGCCGACCTCGCCTGTGCCGAAGGCATCGGCGCGCGGTTGCTGGTGCCGGAGGACCCCGACTGGCCGCGGTGGTCCTTCGCCGCATTCGGGCTCACCGGCGATCCGACGCTCGCACCGCCGGTCGCGATGTGGGTGCGCGGGCCCGCGAGGCTGACCGAGCTCACCGAGCGGGCCGTCGCCGTGGTGGGCGCGCGGGCGGCGACGGGGTATGGCATCCACGTCGCGGGCGACGTCGCCGGCGGCCTGGCCGACCGGGGATGCGCCGTCGTCTCCGGCGCCGCGATCGGCATCGACGGCGCCGCGCATCGCGGGGCGCTCGCCGCCGACGGAACGACGGTCGCGGTCCTCGCCTGCGGGATCGACCGGGCCTACCCGGCAGCGCACGCCGCGCTGCTGCAGCGGATCGCGGAGCGCGGGCTCGTCGTCAGCGAGTACCCGCCGACCGCGGTACCGGCCAAACATCGCTTTCTCGTGCGCAATCGGCTGCTCGCGGGGATGGCCGGCGGGACGCTCGTCGTCGAGGCCGGTCTGCGCAGCGGGGCACAGCGCACCGCAGCCGATGCCCGCGCCCTCGGACGGCTCGTCATGGCCGTTCCGGGCCCGGTGACCTCGGGGATGTCCGCGGGCTGTCACGAGCTCATCCGCCAGGGGGCGTTGCTGGTCAGCAGGGTCGAGGAGGTGCTGGAGGCCGTCGGCAGGCTGGGCCTCGACCTGGCCGGTGACCCGGCGCGACCGGTGCATCCGACCGACGGGCTGGATCCCGCGCAGATCCGGGTGCACGACGCGTTGCCGGCCCGAGCCGCGCGGGATATCCGATGGCTGACGCTCGAGTCCGGGCTGCCGATGGAGGCCGTCCGGCCCGCGCTGGTCGAGCTGGAGCGCCGGGGTCTCGCGGAGTATCGAGAGGGCCGATGGCAGCGGCCCTCGCGGGCGCGGACGGGGCAGGCGACGTGACGGGGTGGCGCTGCTTGACCGGCCGGGCCCGGGCCTGCACGGTCGGATCATGGTCCGTCCCGCACCCGAGCTCGCCCCGGACCTCGCCGCTGCGCTCGAGGCGTTCCTGCGCCATCTCGCGGTGGAACGCGGGCGTTCGCCGAACACGGTTCGCGCCTACCGGAGCGACCTGACTGCCCTGCTCGCGCGGCTGCCCGGCGCCGGGCTCACCGCGCTCGACCTGGCCGCGCTACGGGGCTGGCTGGCCGAGGCGCATACCGCGGGCGTGGAGCGAGCAACGCTGGCCCGCCGGACCGCCGCTGTGCGCACGTTCACCGCGTGGGCCCACCGGACCGGCCTGATCGCCGTCGATCCCGCCACCCGGCTGGAGGCTCCGCGCCCGCGCCGGGCGCTACCGGTGGTCGTGACCGCACAGCAGGCGTCCGATCTCCTCGCCGCGGCCTGCGCCGGAGCCGCCCAGAACGATCCGGTGGCCCTTCGCGACCTGCTGCTGCTCGAGTTGCTCTACGCGACGGGCGCCCGGGTCGCGGAGGTGTGTGGGCTCGACGTCGCAGACGTGGACCGGGGGCGGCGGACCCTGCGCGTGCGCGGCAAGGGCGACCGCGAGCGGATGGTGGTGTACGGCGTCCCGGCGGAGCGGGCTCTGACGCGATGGCTGGATGTGGGCCGCCCGGGGCTGGAGCGGGTGGGGTCGCCGCCGGCCTTGCTGCTGGGGGCGCGTGGCGGGCGGCTCGATCCGCGTGTCGCCCGGTCGGTCGTGCACCGGGCGGTGTCGGCGGTGCCGGGCGCACCGGACATCGGGCCCCACGGCCTGCGGCACGCCGCGGCGACGCATCTGCTCGACGGCGGCGCGGATCTGCGCTACGTCCAGGAGTTGCTCGGTCACTCCACCCTGGCGACGACGCAGATCTACACGCATGTGACCGCCGACCGGCTGCGGGCGGCGCACGACCAGGCGCACCCCAGGGCCTGACCGGTGCCGGCCGTGGCTGTGCGGCTCGGTTCCCCGGGGTGCGGGCCGGTCCGCCGCGGGTCAGCCGGGCCCGGCTGCCGGAACCGGTAGCAGCCGCAGCCGAGCGGGTCGGACCAGCAGGAGCGGGTCGAGGTAGTCGGCCTCGCCGCGACGGAGCCCCCAGTGCAGGCAGGCCGGGTCCGGACAGCCGGGGTGGCCCGGTTCGAGGCTGCCGATGGTCTCGCCGCGGCGGACGACGGACCCCGCGGTGACCGCGGCGGTCACCGGCTCGTAGGTGGTGCGCAGCCCGTCCTCGTGCCGTATCGAGACGACCCCGCGCCCGGCGAGGAGCCCCGCGTACACGACGGTGCCCGCCCGGGCGGCGAGCACCGGCTGGCCGGGCTGCCCAGCCAGGTCAACCCCCCGGTGCCCCGGCCCGTAGCGGTGCGCGGGCTCCCGGAACGGGGCGCGGACCACGGGCGGCGGATCCAGCGGCCAGCCGTAGGCCGGTTGGGGCGCCGGCGCGCCCCGGGCTGGTGGGGCCGGACCAGGCTGCGCCGGTGCGGCGGCTGCCCCGCCCGACCAGGTCAGCGCCACCGTCGTCACCAGCGCGACGCACGCCGCCCACCCTCGGCCACCGGCCAGGGTCCTTACCGCGGTCATGCCTCGAGCGTGACCGTCGGCCGCGTCCGGCGGCACCGTGATGCCCGCGGCTGTGGACCGCCGGATCCGGTTGTGGACAACCGGGGCGGTTCGCGGACGTCCGGGTGAGCTCGATCGGTGCCGACGCGTACACTTGCCCTGCGCTTCGAGCCTCTCGAAGCGACTACGCGCGTTCGCGTACCCCGGTGCCGGCCGCCGCCCGGCGGCCCGGCGGTGGGGACGGTTTCCGGGCGGTCCCGCGGATCCACGGCTCGCACGACCGGTGCCGGGGGAGCGGGTCCGGATGCCGACGTGGCGCCAGGACGGCCGCCAACCGGCGGCCTGTGAACCGCACGCGCGGTGAACCGCCGCGCCCGAGCGAGAGGTGAACATCGGCGATGGCCGTCGTCACCATGAAGCAGTTGCTGGACTCCGGTGTGCACTTCGGGCACCAGACCCGCCGCTGGAACCCGAAGATGAAGCGCTACATCCTCACCGAGCGCAACGGCATCTACATCATCGACCTCCAGCAGACGCTGTCCTACATCGACCGTGCCTACGAGTTCGTCCGGGAGACGGTCGCGCACGGTGGCTCGATCCTGTTCGTCGGCACCAAGAAGCAGGCGCAGGAGGCCATCGCCGAGGAGGCGGGCCGGGTCAACATGCCGTTCGTGAACCAGCGCTGGCTGGGCGGCATGCTCACCAACTTCCAGACCGTGCACAAGCGGCTGCAGCGCCTCAAGGAGCTGGAGTCGATGGAGCAGACGGGGGGCTTCGAGGGTCGCACCAAGAAGGAGATCCTCATGCTCACCCGCGAGAAGGACAAGCTGGAGAAGACCCTCGGCGGAATCCGGGACATGGCCAAGGCTCCGAGCGCGATCTGGGTGGTCGACACCAAGAAGGAGCACATCGCCGTCGGCGAGGCCCGCAAGCTGGGCATCCCGGTCGTCTCCATCCTCGACACCAACTGCGACCCCGACGAGGTGGACTTCCCGATCCCGGGCAACGACGACGCCATCCGCTCGGCGGCGCTGCTCACGAAGGTCATCGCACGCGCCGCGGCCGACGGTCTGATGGCCCGTTCGGCGCGCAGCGGTGCCCGCGCCGCCGACGGCGAGGACAAGCCGGAGGCAGGAGTGGCCAGCGACGAGCCGCTGGCGGAGTGGGAGCAGGATCTGCTCGCGGGCGGCGGTGAGGTGGGGTCCGACGGCGCGAGCCTGTCCGGTGCGGGTAGCGACGCCGAGGCGCCCAACGCCGCGTCCACCCCGGCTCCGGCCAGCACCAGCAACGGCACCCAGCAGACCGCCGGCTGATCCAGTCCCCGAACGGGAGTGGCCGGTCCGCAGGTTCGCGGACCGGCCGCCCACCCGGTCATCCCGATCCGCATCGACAAGAGGACGAAGAGACCACAGCGATGGCGAACTACACCGCCGCCGACGTCAAGCGGCTCCGTGAGCTCACCGGTTCCGGAATGATGGACTGCAAGAAGGCCCTCGAGGAGTCCGACGGCAACCTCGAGAAGGCCGTCGAGCTGCTGCGCATCAAGGGCGCGAAGGACGTCGGCAAGCGCGCCGAGCGCACCACCTCCAACGGTCTGGTGGCGGCGAGCGGTGACGGCGCCGGCACGATGGTCGAGCTCGACTGCGAGACGGACTTCGTCGCCAAGAGCGCCGACTTCCAGGAGCTCGCCGGCAAGATCCTGCAGGTCGCGATCCAGCAGGAGCCCGCCGACCTCGACGGTCTGCGCGGCGCCGCGCTCGGCGACACCACGGTCGAGGAGGCGATTCAGGCTCTGTCGGCCCGCATCGGCGAGAAACTCGAGCTCAAGCGCTACGTCCGGCTCGACGGCCCGGTCGCGCTGTACCTGCACCGCCGCTCCTCCGACCTGCCGCCGGCCATCGGTGTGCTGGTCGCCTACGAGGGCTCCGGTGACGCCGTCGAGCAGACCATGCGCGATGTCGCGATGCACATCGCCGCCGCTCGCCCGCGCTACACCACCCGCGAGGAGGTGCCTGCGGACGTCCTCGACAACGAGAAGCGCATCGCCGAGGCCACGGCCCGCGAGGAGGGCAAGCCGGAGAACGTCCTGGCGCGCATCGTCGAGGGCCGCATCACGGGCTTCTACAAGGACGTCGTGCTGCTGGAGCAGGCATCGGTGCAGGACTCGAAGAAGACCGTGAAGGCGCTGATCGACGCCGCCGGTGTCACGGTCACGACCTTCGTCCGGTTCGAGGTAGGCCAGGCCTGAAATCGGGCCGAAGAACGATGACTGATCGAGGGAGCGACGCCGTCACCACCCGTCCTGGATACCGCCGCGTGCTGCTGAAGCTCGGTGGTGAGATGTTTGGTGGCGGGAGTCTCGGCGTCGATCCCACGGTCGTCGAGACCGTGGCGCGGCAGATCGCCGAGGTTGTTCGCAGCGGTGTCGAGATCGCCGTGGTGATCGGCGGGGGCAACTTCTTCCGCGGCTCCGAGCTGCAGCAGCGCGGCATGGACCGGGCCCGTGCCGATTACATGGGCATGCTCGCCACGGTCATGAACTGCCTTGCGTTGCAAGACTTCCTGGAGCGTCAGTACCGGATCGACACCCGAGTGCAAACCGCGATCACGATGGGGCAGGTGGCCGAGGCCTACATCCCGCGGCGCGCGATGCGGCACCTGGAGAAGGGGCGGGTCGTGATCTTCGGCGCGGGGGTGGGGATGCCGTACTTCTCCACCGACACCGCCGGCGCCCAGCGCGCCCTGGAGATCGGATGCGAGGCATTGCTGCTGGCCAAAGGCGTGGATGGCGTCTACACCGCCGACCCGAAGACCGACGGCGACGCGGAGTTGTTCACCGAGATCACCCACCGCGAGGTGCTGGAGCGCGGACTCAAGGTCGCCGACGCGACGGCGTTCAGCCTGTGCATGGACAATCGGATGCCGATCATCGTGTTCAACCTGCTGACCGAGGGCAACATCGCCCGAGCGGTGCGGGGTGAGAGGATCGGCACGCTGGTCAGCACGCCCGAGAGCAGGGAGCAGCCATGATCGACGAGGCTCTTTTCAACGCCGAGGAGAAGATGGAGAAGGCCGTCTCGGTGGCAAAGGACGATCTGGCGAGCGTCCGCACCGGGCGGGCGACACCCGCGATGTTCTCCAGGGTGGTCGTCGACTACTACGGTGCGATGACGCCGATCAACCAGCTCGCCTCGGTGACGGTGCCCGAGGCCCGGATGGCGGTGATCAAGCCCTACGACGTCAGTCAGCTCGCGGCGCTGGAGAAGGCCATCCGCAATTCCGATCTCGGCGTCAACCCCACCAACGACGGCCAGATCATCCGGGTGGTGATCCCGCAGCTGTCCGAGGAACGTCGCCGCGAGATGGCGAAGGTCGCGCGCGCCAAGGGCGAGGACGCCCGGGTCACGATCCGCAACATCCGCCGTAAGGCGATGGAGGAACTGCACCGCATCGTCAAGGACGGCGAGGCGGGGGAGGACGAGGTCGGTCGGGCCGAGAAGGAGCTGCAGGCCACCACCGACAAGTACGTTCACCAGGTCGACGAACTGGTCAAGAACAAGGAAGCCGAGCTACTCGAAGTCTGATCGCGTCGGTGAGTACGTCCCGTGAATCCGCAGCGACCGCGGCACCGACGGTGCCGACGGCGGGCCCGGTGAGCCCGGGCCCTTGCGACGCGGCGCCGCCCCGTTCCTCGCGGCTGGGCCGCAATCTCGCCGCGGCGATAGTCGTCGGCCTCGGGCTCGGCGCGCTGATCCTGCTGGCGCTGTTGATCGTCCGGCAGTACTTCATCGTCGTGCTCGCCGTGGCCGCGGCCGTCGGGACCTGGGAGATCGCCGGGGCACTGCGCCGCGGCGCGGGTATCACGGTGCCGCTGCCCGTGCTGCTCGTCGGCGGGCAGGCCATGATCTGGCTGAGCTGGCCGTTCGGGCTGTCCGGGCTGGCGGTGTCGTTCGCGGCGACCGTGCTGGCATGTCTGCTGTGGCGGATGCGCGGGGGCGCCGCCGATTACCTGCGCGACATCGGGGCCAGCGTGTTCACCGCGGCCTACGTGCCGTTGTTCGTGTCGTTCGCGACGCTGCTGGTGGTACCGGCCGACGGTGTGGGCAGGGTCCTCACGTTCATGATCTGTGTCGTCGCCTCCGATGTGGGCGGCTACGCGGCCGGCGTGCTCGCGGGCCGGCACCCGATGGCGCCGTCGATCAGTCCGAAGAAGTCGTGGGAGGGCTTCGCGGGTTCGCAGGTGACCGGCATGGTCGCGGGCGCGCTGTGTCTCGTGCTGCTGCTGGACGCCCAGTGGTGGCTCGGGGCGATCACCGGGGCCGTGCTGGTGACCACCGCGACGCTCGGTGACCTCGTCGAGTCGTTGATCAAACGCGATCTCGGGATCAAGGACATGGGTGCGTTGCTGCCGGGCCATGGGGGGCTGATGGATCGGATGGACTCGCTGCTGCCTGCGGCCTTCGTGTCCTGGGCGGTGCTGAGCATCGCCGTGCCGGTGGCGTGAGGAACTGGTTCGCGGGGTTCGGCGGCCAGCGGCGGCCCGGACCGGCGATCCCCAGCCCGAACATCTGGCACTGGCCGGACATCTACGAGCGGGAGAACACCGCCCAGGACGCCGATGGCGCGATCTGGGCGGTGCTGCGCGAACTGGCCCCATGGGCCGGAGCCGACATCCTCGATATCGGCTGCGGCGACGGCTACCACCTCCCGTTGTTCGCCGCCGACGCCCGTTCGGTCATCGGCGTCGAGCCACATCCCCCGTTGGTCGAACGCGCCCGCGCGCGGGTCGCCGAGCTGACCGGGGTTCGGGTGTTCCAGGCCGGGGCCGCAGCGCTGCCGCTGTCCGACCGAAGCGTCGACGTCGCGCACGCGCGCACCGCGTATTTCTTCGGCCCCGGCTGCGAGGCGGGGCTCACCGAGGTCGACCGGGTGCTGCGGCCGGGCGGCGCGCTGGCGATCGTCGATCTCGACTTCACCGCGGCGCCCTATGGCGACTGGCTGCGGGCCGATCTGCCCCGTTATGACCCGGCCTCGGTCGAAGGCTTCTTCGCCGAGCGCGGCTTCACGATGCGCCGGGTACCCACGGTCTGGCGCTTCACCGACCGGCCCACGCTCGAGGCGGTGCTGCGCATCGAGTTCTCTGCTGCGGTGGCCGAACGGGCCATCGCAACGACGCCTGGGCTGACGATCCCGGTCGGTTACCGGGTGCACGTCCGCCGCAGGCCTACCGGGGTTGTGAGTGCGTAACAGTGTGAGAACACTGTTACGCACTCACGGAGCAGCTACTCCAGCGCGATCTCCTCGTTCTTGATCGTGATCGGCTGCGGGGTGAGGGACCGCTCGGCCGGACCGCGCACCACCGAACCGTCGAGAGCGAAGATGCTGCCGTGGCACGGGCAGATGATCGAGGCGCCCTGCACCCCGTTGACCGTGCAGCCCTGGTGCGGGCAGGTCGTGGAGAACCCGGCGAACTGTCCGGCGGTTGCCTGGGTGACGACCACGCCCTGGTTCCGGTAGATCTTCGCGCCCCCGACCGGAACCTCGCCGGTCGGACCCAGCACCGTGCCCGCTGCGGCGGTCGCGCCGGTCCGGCCGCGGTTGCCGGCTGCCGTCGTCGAACAGCCGGTCACGACGAGGGCGGCCCCGATCGCGGCGGCGCCGGCGCCGGACACCAGGGCGCGGCGGCTGAGCGGGGTGACCGGAGCACCGATCGCGGGCTCGGTGTCCTGATCGGACATTGATTCGCTCCTTCGAAAGGCAGGCTGTCGAACCTGCTCGGCTACTCGTGCCACGATGCCATTCCCGTTCGGCGCCCCCGCGGGGTGGCGTCGGCCGGCCGGACTGGGTGGTTACCGTTGTTGCATGACCCGGCCCAATCGCGTGCCCGACCAGGTCGTCGCGCCGTACCTGGAGGTGATCATCGGCGCAGTGTGGTGGGTGATCGGAACGCTGGCGCTGCCGTCGGGCATCGGGACGGTGCTGATGGCGGCGGGCCTCGGCGTCACCGGTGTGCTCTGGACCACGGCACGGCGCCGCTTCGGCGCGGGTGTGCGGCTCGACCCGGAGCGTCGGACGCGGCTGCTGCGGCTCGTGCTCGGGGCGCTCGGCCTGATCGTGCTGGCGGTCGTCGGGCTCGGGGCGACGAGCTGGGCGGAGCTGAGGGCCCCGGTGGCGTGCGCGATCGTTGCGGCGGTGCTGTTCCCGCTGGCGTCGTTGCTGCAGGAACGCTCCTATGTCGCGGTCGGCGGACTACTGCTGGTGCTGGGCGCGAGCGGGGCGCTGCTGGCGTTGGACGCGGCGGGCAGCGCCGGACCACAGGGGCTGGTCGGCATGGGCGCCGCGGCGGCACTGTGGGGTGCGGGAGCGCTCCGGTTCGGTCTGCTGGAGGACGTACGGGACCGGGTGCGGCGCTGACCGGAGCGAACGTCGGCACCCAGCGGAGCGATGTCGTCGCCGAGCGGAGCGCGGTCGAGCGGGGCCGCAGCGGCTGGCACAATCGAGGGGCCATGACCTCTCTTCCCTTGGTCTTCGAGGCGCCACGGCGGGCCATGCCGCCACGCCACCTCGCCGATCTCGACCCGGCCGAGCGCCGTGTCGTCGCCGATGAGTTCGGGGTGCCCGCGTTTCGGCTCGACCAGCTCGCCCGGCACTATTTCGGCCGGTTCACCGCCGACGTCGAGGCGATGACCGACATCCCGGCCGCGGGCCGGGAGCGGCTGCGCACCCTGCTGCCCGCACTGGTCGAGCCGGTCACCGTGCAGACGGCCGATCGTGGCACCACCCGCAAGACGCTGTGGCGTGCCCTCGACGGCACGCTGACCGAGTCGGTGCTGATGGGCTATCCGGACCGGGCGACGGTCTGTATCTCCAGCCAGGCCGGCTGTGGGATGGCCTGCCCGTTCTGCGCGACCGGGCAGGGTGGGCTGAAGCGCAACCTGTCCACCGCGGAGATCGTCGACCAGGTCCGGCAGGCCGCCGCGGCAGCCCGGGAAGGGGCCCTCGGCGAGCCGACCCGGTTGTCGAACGTCGTATTCATGGGGATGGGCGAGCCGCTGGCCAACTACAAGCGGGTGATCGCGGCTGTCCGACGGATCATCGAGCGCTCGCCCAACGGGCTGGGTATCTCGGCTCGTGGGGTCACGGTGTCCACCGTCGGGCTGGTTCCCGGGATCGACCGGCTCGCGGCCGAGGGGTTGCCTGTCACCTTGGCGGTCTCCCTGCACACTCCCGACGATGAGCTGCGCGACACCCTGGTCCCGGTGAACAATCGGTGGAAGGTCGAGGAGGTGCTCGCCGCCGCGCGCCGCTACGCGCGCACGACCGGGCGTCGGGTGTCCATCGAGTACGCCTTGATCCGCGACGTCAACGACCAGCCGTGGCGGGCCGAGCTACTCGGCACCCTGCTGCGCCGGCACATCGGGACGCGCCTGGTGCACGTCAATCTGATCCCGCTCAACCCCACCCCGGGCAGCGAATGGGACGCCTCGCCGCGGCCGGTACAGGACGAGTTCGTCGCCCGGGTTCGCGCCGCCGGCGTGGCCTGCACCGTCCGGGACACCCGGGGCCGGGAGATCGACGCCGCCTGCGGCCAGCTGGCTGCCTCTCCCCTGTGAGTGCGTAACAGTGTTCTAACACTGTTACGCACTCACAGGCAGCGCGGCCCCAGATCGGTCAGAGTCCCGCAACGAAGCGGGTGAGCAGCCGGGCGAACTCCATGCGCTCGGCCGGGGTCCAGCCGTCCATCGCCGCGGCGAAGCGAGCCCGGCGGTGCCGATGTACCGCGGCGAGCCGCTCGCGGCCCGCCGCGGTGAGCTCGAGCCGCGACCGCCTGCCGTCGTGCTGCTCGGCCTCCCGGCGCACGAGCCCGGCCTCGACCGCCCCGGCGGCGAGTTTGCTCGCCCGCGGCTGGTCGACGCCCAGCGCGGCGGCGAGCGCCGTCACCCCCAGGTTCCGGCCGTCCTGCTCGGCCTCCTCGATGGCGTCCAGCACCTGCTGGACCGCGTCGTCGGCCGCCCCGGCCTCCCGGGCGAGCGTGCGCCGCGTCTGCCGTCGCCGCACCGCGACCATCGCCGCCTCGATCTGGCCGACCGCATCGCTCACGGTGCATAATCATAAGCATGTACATGTCTAATGACAACAAGCCGATCGGTTGGTGGCTGCGCTATGTCGACGGCCTCATCGAGCGCGGGTTCGAGACCGCGCTCGCCGACGAGGGCGCCACGCGGCGACAGTGGCAGGTCCTCAACGTGCTGGCAGGCGGCGCCGCCGACGTGGCGGCGGTCGAGGCCGCGCTCGCGCCGTTTCTCACCGCTGACGGCGCCGCCGAGGCGGTGCTGGCCGAGCTCGTCGCCCGCGGCTGGGCGCGCACCGACGGGCCCGCCGTTGCGCTCACCCCGGACGGAGCGGCCGCCCGGGAGCGGATGACCACGGCCGTGCGTCGACACCGGGCCCGGACGGTCCGGGGCATCGACGAGCGGGAGTACGCGGCCCTGGTCGCGACCTTGCGCCGGATGGCCGACAACCTGACCTGACGGATCGGGGTGGTCAGCGCAGCCGATCACCAGGGAGACTGGGCGGGTGCGCCTGCCCGTGATGCCGCCCGTCGCGCCGATGCTGGCCAAGCCGATCAACGATCTTCCGGCCGGCCAGATCTACGAGCCGAAATGGGACGGCTTCCGGTCCATCATCTTCCGGGACGGCGACGAGGTGGAGATCGGCAGCCGCAACGAGCGGCCGATGACCCGCTACTTCCCCGAGCTCGTCGAGGCCGTCCTGGCGAACTTCCCCGAGCGCGCGGTGATCGACGGGGAGATCGTCGTGGCCGACACCGAGCGCAATACCCTCGACTTCGAGGCGCTCCAGCAGCGTATCCATCCCGCCGCGAGCCGGGTGACGCTGCTGGCCGAGCAGACCCCGGCCAGCTTCATCGCCTTCGACGTGCTCGCTCTCGGTGACGACGACCTCACCGGGAGGTCGTTCGAACAGCGCCGGATGCTGCTGGAGGAGGCGCTGGCCGGGGCGGCGGCGCCGATCTACCTCACTCCCGTCACCCGGGACCTCGACACCGCGCGGCGATGGTTCGAGCAGTTCGAGGGCGCCGGTCTCGACGGGCTCATCGCCAAGCAGCCCGACCTGCCCTACCAGCCCGACAAACGGGTGATGGCCAAGATCAAGCACAACCGGACGGCCGACTGCGTCGTCGCAGGCTACCGGGCGCACAAGTCAGGGCCGGACGTGCTGGGCTCGCTGCTGCTGGGGCTCTACGACGAGCGCGGGGTGCTGAACTCGGTCGGTGTTGTCGGTGCGTTTCCGATGGCCACCCGCAGGGAGCTGTTCGTCGAGATGCAGCCGCTGGTCACGACGTTCGATGAGCACCCGTGGAACTGGGCGGCCCACGAGCAGGGTGAGCGGACGCCCCGCAAGAACGAGGCCAGTCGGTGGAACGCCGGTAAGGACCTGTCGTTCGTCCCGCTGCGCCCCGAACGGGTCGTCGAGGTGCGCTACGACTACATGGAGGGCGTCCGGTTCCGGCACACCGCGCAGTTCGTGCGCTGGCGACCCGACCGCGACCCGACCTCGTGCACCTACGCGCAGCTCCTACGGCCCATCCGCTTCGACCTCGCCGACGTGCTCACCAGCGGCTGAGCGCAGCGCCGTACCCGGACGTTGTCGCGCCGGGAATCCGGATATCGCAGGCACAGCCGACGGTAGTCCTTCAGCGAGTCGATCTCATAGCATCGTATCTCCGTCTCGCGGAAGAACACCGAATGCAGGTGTCGCCCCCGACCGGAGAACTCGAATTGCTCGCCGTATTCCCAGGCGCTCTGTCCATTGGTCTGATAGGACGAGGTCCACCTGGCACCCATTGGTTTGTCGGGCATCGTGCGGAGGGCGGGGGTCAGGCTCACCGGCCCGAAGTTGGGTGCTGTGGCGTACCAGGCCTGCGGCGACCTGAGGGGGAGCGCGAACCATCCGGCGCGCAGCCGCTCGTCGAGCGTTGTCGCGAATTCGTCGAGGACGGTGAGCCGGGAAACCATCCGTTGGAACGTGGAGTACAACCCGCGGACAACGGGCGCAGCGGAGAGGGACACGTGATCAGTCCTGGCATTGATCGTGGAGCAGGTGCGGCCCGATCCTCAGCAGTTCACGACGACGGCGGGCGACCATTGGTCGAACCGCTCGTAACGCTGGCCGCCATCCACGATCAGGAAGTTGGCCTTCGACTTGTAGCGTGCACCGTTGATACGTGGCTCGTTGGCTGCCGCGTTCACGAATTTCGCGTCCTCGCCCTTCCCGGCGCTCGAATTCACGAGGTAGAAGTACCCGGGCTGCGTCTCCCGGTACAGATACGACTGCACACCAAGATACTCCTTCGGAGTCGTACACCTGATGACCTGGAGGGCGTGGTGCGTCCGGGCTCGTGGTGGGAGTGGTGCGGGTGGCCGAGCTTCCGGACCGTCGTCATTCTGAATGATCGTGAGAATATTGATCTTCAGCTCACGAGGTCACCCCACAACGGTGGGGCCGCACGCCATACGGAGAGCGACGAATCGGCGGCTTGCCTCTCCTATCCATGCGGCCGTCACCGGGATGGGCGAGGATCGGCGACGTGTTTGTCAGCGGTGTGCCGTGGCCCGGATGAGCGCGCAGGACCTGCGGGCGGCGCGTGACAGGACCATCGCCGACGTGCTGCCCGGCCCCGCCGAGCCGCCGCTGCGGGTGCTGTTCTGCGGCATCAATCCCGGGCTGGTGTCCGCGGCGACCGGGTTTCACTTCGCCCGGCCGGGCAACCGGTTCTGGCCGGTGCTGCACGACTCCGGATTCACCCCGCGCCGCCTGCTGCCCGCCGAGCAGCACGAACTCGCCGCGTTGGGGCTGGGTGTCACGAACCTGGTGGCCAGGGCCACGGCACGCGCCGACGAGTTGACCCACGACGAGCTGCTCAGGGGCGGTCGGCGGCTTCGCGCCTTGGTGGCGCGGCGTCGGCCGCGATGGCTCGCGGTGGTCGGTGTCACCGCCTACCGGGTGGCGTTCGCCGCGCCGCGGGCCGCTGTCGGTCCGCAGGAGCGCAGGCTCGGCGGCACTCGGGTGTGGGTTCTGCCCAACCCCAGCGGGCTCAACGCCCGTTGGTCTCGGGAAGCGATGGCCGAGGAGTTCACGCGGCTCCGCATCGCCGCAGATCAACAGGGGCTGTGAGTGCGTCACAGTGTTCTAACACTGTTACGCACTCACAGGCGGTCGTGAGCAGCCCACTCCAGCAGTTCGTCGAGCAGGAACACCGCCTCGTCGATTCCGGCGTGCAGGTCACCCAGCTCGGCGAACCGCGTGGGCACGGTGGCGATGGTGAAGTCGCGCGGATCGACGTCGGCGATCTCGTCCCAGCGAATCGGAGTGGAGACCACGGCCTCGGGCACGCCGCGCACCGAGTAGGCGCTGCGGATGGTGTGGTCGCGGGCGTTCTGGTTGTAGTCGACGAAGATCGACGCCGGGTCGCGCTCCTTGCGCCACCACGTCAGGTCGACGAGCCCGTCCGCGCGCCGCTTGACCTCGCGGGCGAAGGCGTGCGCCGCGCGCCGGACATCGGCGAAGTCCCATTCCGGCTTGATCCGCACGTAGATGTGCAAGCCTTTGCCGCCGGAGGTCTTCGGCCAGCCGACCGCGCCGATCTCGGCGAGCACCTCCTGGACCACCGCGGCGACCCGCCGGACGTCGGCGAAACTCGCATCCGGCATCGGGTCGAGATCGATCCGCCACTCGTCGGGTTTCTCGGTGTCGGTCGCCCGTGAGTTCCAGGGATGGAACTCCACCGTCGACATCTGGACGGCCCACACCACGTCGGCCACGTGGGTCACGCACAGCTCATCGGCGTACCGGTCCCATCGGGGGAAGTGCACCCGCACCGTGCGCACCCACTCCGGTGCGCCCCGCGGCAGCCGCTTCTGATGGACCTTCTCACCGGTCACGCCGGTGGGGAAGCGGTGCAGCATGCACGGCCGGTTGTACAGCGCGCGCACGATCCCGTCGCCGACGGCGAGGTAGTAGTGCGCCAGATCGAGCTTGGTCTCCCCGCGGGCCGGGAAGCAGACCCGGTCCGGGTTGGTGATCCGGACGGTCCGGTCGCCGACCTCGAGTTCGACGGCCGGGCTCGTGCGCTCGGCGATGGCGGCCGCCCGCGGTCAGCGCCGCCAGGCGTGGCGCTTGCGAAGGGCGTTGCTGATCAGGCCGACGACGATGACCAGCGCGGGGATCACCATCCACGCGATCTCGGTGACGCTGACGGGGTGACCGATCAGCATGAGTGGCAGCAGGATCGCACAGACGATCCCGGCGATGACGGTGCCCTTCGGGAACCCGCCGTGCCAGCCCCACTCCGCCGACGGTTCGTCCATCGGATCGACCTGCGGCCGCTTCGCCAGCTCCCGAGAATTGCTCGCCACGCCGTCCTCCCAGTACCTCAGGTGTGCGGGCTCATCGTCGCACAACGCCGCACCGGGGATGATGTGTGGTGATGACTGACGCGCACACCCCCCGGTCCGTCCTGGTGCTGGGCTCCACCGGGTCGATCGGCACCCAGGCCCTCGACGTCATCGCCCACGCCGACGGTCGGTTCGTCGTGGCCGGGCTGGCGGCGGGCGGCGGCGACCCGGCCCTGCTCGCGGCGCAGGTCCGCGCCACCGACGTGCGGCGCGTCGCCGTCGCGGATCCGGTCGCGGCCGCCGCGCTGCGCACCGAGTTGAGCGGTGTCGAGGTCCTGGAGGGCCCCGAGGCCGCCGCCGAGCTCACCGCGACCACCCCGGCGGATGTCGTCCTGAACGGCATCACCGGCTCCCGCGGCCTGGGGCCGACGCTGGCCGCGCTCACGGCGGGGGCGACCCTCGCCCTCGCCAACAAGGAATCGCTGGTGGCCGGCGGGAAGCTGGTGACGGGTGCGGCCCGGCCCGGCCAGATCGTGCCGGTCGACTCCGAGCACTCGGCGCTCGCGCAGTGCCTGCGCGGCGGCGCCGCGGCCGAGGTGGCGCGGCTCGTGCTCACCGCGTCGGGCGGGCCGTTCCGCGGCCGGCGCCGTGACGAGCTGGCCCACGTCGGGCTCGACGACGCGCTCCGACACCCCACCTGGGACATGGGGCCGGTCGTGACCATCAACTCCGCGACACTGGTCAACAAGGGGCTGGAGCTCATCGAGGCGCACCTGTTGTTCGGGGTGCCCTACGAGCGGATCGACGTCGTCGTGCACCCGCAGTCGATCGTGCACTCGATGGTCACCTTCGTCGACGGCTCGACGATCGCGCAGGCCAGTCCGCCGGACATGCGGCTGCCGATCGCGCTGGCGCTGGGCTGGCCCGATCGGGTGCCGGACGCCGCGGCGGCGTGCGCCTGGGACACCGCGCAGAGCTGGACCTTCGAGCCCCTGGACGACGACGCGTTTCCCGGGGTGCGGCTGGCCCGCGTGGCCGGGACGGCGGGCGGTGGCCTGCCCGCCGTGTTCAACGCGGCGAACGAGGAGGCAGTGGCGGCGTTCGTTGCGGGTTCCCTGTCGTACCTGGGGATCACCGAGGTCGTCGAGCGCACCCTGGGCGCCGCCGACGGCTGGCGGGGCGATCCGGCTACCGTGGCGGATGTGTTGGCCGCTGAGGACTGGGCCCGGGCGCACGCCCGCGAGCTGGCGGGAAGGCTCGGGTCGTGAGCTTCGTCATCGGTGTCGTGCTGTTCGCGCTCGGCATCGCGATCTCCATCGCGCTGCACGAGGCGGGGCACCTGCTCACCGCGAAGGCGTTCGGCATGCGCGTGCGCCGCTACTTCATCGGTTTCGGGCCCACGATCTTCTCCTTCCGCCGGGGGGAGACCGAGTACGGCCTGAAGGCCATCCCGGCCGGCGGCTTCTGCGATATCGCGGGGATGACCGCGCTGGACGAGGTCGCGCCCGAGGAGCGGCCGCGGGCCTTCTTCCGCAAGCCGACGTGGCAGCGGGTCGTCGTGCTGTCGGCGGGGTCGGCGATGCACTTCCTCATCGGGATGCTGCTGATCTTCGTGCTCGCCGTCACGGCCGGCCTGCCGAACGCCGGGGATCTCGCGGTGGCCGGTCAGGTGAGCTGCGCGGCGAACCAGGACCCGGTGACCGGGAAGCTCCAGCCGTGCGGACCGGGGGTGCCGACACCCGCCGCCGACGCCGGTGTCCAGGCCGGCGACCGGATCCTGTCCGTGGCGGGAACCCCCGTGGCGACGTGGCCAGACGCGGTCGCCGCGATCCAGGCGGCCGCCGGGCCGACCCAGATCGTCGTCCAGCGGGACGGCCGGGAGGTTCCGCTGACCGTCGATGTGGCGCCGGTGCAGCGGGTCGACGCGCGGACCGGGCAGGTCCGCACGGTCGGGGCCATCGGCCTCGCCCAGCAGTTGGTGTTTGCCTACGGCCCGATGGCGGCCGTGCCCGCCACGGTGGACTACACCGGCGTGATGTTCAGCAACGTCTGGACGGGGCTCGGGATGTTCCCGGAGAAGATCCCGCGGCTCATCGACGCGATCGGCGGGGGCGTGCGCGACGAGAACAGCCCGGTCAGCGTCGTCGGGGCCAGCATCATCGGCGGTGACGCGGCCGAACGGGGGCTGTGGAGCCTGTTCGTCCTGTTGCTCGCGATGCTGAACTTCTTCGTCGGCGTGTTCAACCTGCTGCCGCTGCTGCCGCTGGACGGCGGGCATATCGCGGTGAACCTCTACGAGCGGGTCCGCGACTGGACGCGGGCGAGGCTGGGCAAGGCGACGATGCCTCCGGTCGACTACACCCGGCTGCTGCCGCTCACCTATGCCGTGATCCTCGTGGGCGGTGCGATCAGCCTGCTCACCCTCACCGCCGACATCGTCAACCCGATCCGGCCGTTCGAGTAATGGCCGCCGAACAGATACCGGGCCAGCCCCGCGACGGGTCCGGGGCAGCAGCCCGAGATGGGGCTCGGTCGCTTGCCGTGTTCGACATCGACGGGGTGCTCGCAGACGTCACCCATCGGTTGCACTTCCTGGAGTCCCGTCCGCGGCGCTGGGAACGGTTCTTCGCGGCGGCCGACCGGGACCCGCTGCTGGCCGAGGGCGCCGAACGGCTGCGCGCGGCGCTGACCGCACACGACATCGTCTACCTGACGGGGCGGCCGGAGCGGAACCGGCGGCTCACCGAGAGCTGGCTTGCCCGGCACGATCTGCCCGCCGCGCCGCTGTACATGCGTCCGGACGACGACCATCGCCCGGCGCGGTGGGTCAAACGGGAAGTGCTGCGCCGGCTCGCCGGCTCACGCACGGTGGCCTCGGTGATCGACGACGACCCGGCGGTCGTCGCGGTGCTGGAGGCCGACGGCTGGCCGGTCGAGCTGGCGACCTGGCTGCCGCATTCCTCGACACTCCGGGACGCGCAGGAACGCGCAGGTCGCACCTAGTGCCGTGACCACAAACGTTGCCGGTGAAGCCGATGCTGGTGGGCATGGCTGAACGGGTGAGAGTCAGGCGGCTCTCCGACGAGGAGGGCCAGCGGCT
>NZ_JBHSQW010000029.1:0-5192 GCF_042658695.1 Pseudonocardia hispaniensis
CGGGTGGGGGGTGTGTGCTCAGGGTCACACAGTGGATGCGAACAACGTGTTGTGGCAAGCCCTCGGCCTATTAGTACCGGTCGACTCCACCCCTTGCGGGGCTTCCATCTCCGGCCTATCAACCCCATGGTCTGTGGGGGGCCTTACCCACTCGCGGTGGTGGGAGACCTCATCTTGGAACGAGCTTCCCGCTTAGATGCCTTCAGCGGTTATCCCTTCCGAACATAGCCAACCAGCCGTGCCCCTGGCGGGACAACTGGCACACCAGAGGTTCGTCCGTCCCGGTCCTCTCGTACTAGGGACAGCCTTCCTCAAGTCTCCTGCGCGCGCGGCGGATAGGGACCGAACTGTCTCACGACGTTCTAAACCCAGCTCGCGTACCGCTTTAATGGGCGAACAGCCCAACCCTTGGGACCTACTCCAGCCCCAGGATGCGACGAGCCGACATCGAGGTGCCAAACCATGCCGTCGATATGGACTCTTGGGCAAGATCAGCCTGTTATCCCCGGGGTACCTTTTATCCGTTGAGCGACACCCCTTCCACCAGGAGGTGCCGGATCACTAGTCCCGACTTTCGTCCCTGCTCGACCCGTCGGTCTCACAGTCAAGCTCCCTTGTGCACTTACACTCGCCACCTGATTACCAACCAGGCTGAGGGAACCTTTGGGCGCCTCCGTTACCCTTTGGGAGGCAACCGCCCCAGTTAAACTACCCACCAGGCACTGTCCCTGAACCCGATCAGGGCCCGAGGTTCAGACACCCAATCCGACCAGAGTGGTATTTCAACAACGACTCCACGACCACTGGCGTGACCGCTTCCCAGTCTCCCACCTATCCTACACAAGCCGAACCGAGCACCAATACCAAGCTGTAGTAAAGGTCCCGGGGTCTTTCCGTCCTGCCGCGCGTAACGAGCATCTTTACTCGTAGTGCAATTTCGCCGAGTCTGTGGTCGAGACAGCGCCCAAGTCGTTACGCCATTCGTGCAGGTCGGAACTTACCCGACAAGGAATTTCGCTACCTTAGGATGGTTATAGTTACCACCGCCGTTTACTGGCGCTTAAATTCTCCGCTTCGCCCCGAAGAGCTGACGGGTCCTCTTAACGTTCCAGCACCGGGCAGGCGTCAGTCCGTATACCTCGTCTTGCGACTTCGCACGGACCTGTGTTTTTAGTAAACAGTCGCTTGGGCCTGGTCTCTGCGACCGGCTGCGCCTAGCCCGCGTGGGGCTTCAACGCCTCCGGCCCCCCTTCTCCCGAAGTTACGGGGGTATTTTGCCGAGTTCCTTGACCACAGTTCACTCGATCGCCTCGGTATGCTCTACCTGACCACCTGTGTCGGTTTCGGGTACGGGCCGCAACGGCACTCGCTAGAGGCTTTTCTCGGCAGCATGGGCTCACCCTGCTTCGCCACAATCGGCTACGCATCACCCCTCACCCTCGCCATCCAAGGCAGACACCCGGATTTACCTGGGCGTCGGGCTACCGGCTTGCACCAGTACCACCACTCACTGGCGGGGCTACCCTCCTGCGTCACCCCATCGCTTGACTACTACCGGCTCGGGTCCCACGCTCCCCCACCCCACCACCCCGAAGGACGGCGGACGGGATCGGATGGTCAGCATCACCGGCCTCATCACGGGCGCACCATCACGGGCACGGGAATATCAACCCGTCGTCCATCGACTACGCCTGTCGGCCTCGCCTTAGGTCCCGGCTCACCCTGGGCGGAACAACCTGGCCCAGGAACCCTTGGTCATCCGGCGGCAGAGATTCTCACTCTGCTTACGCTACTCATGCCTGCATTCTCACTCGCACACCCTCCACCACACGCTCCCGCGGCGGCTTCACCGAGCGCACGACGCTCCCCTACCCATCACCCCCGCCCCACAAGGAGACGACGGCGATGCCACGGCTTCGGCGGCGCGCTTGAGCCCCGCTACATTGTCGGCGCAGGACCACTTGACCAGTGAGCTATTACGCACTCTTTCAAGGATGGCTGCTTCTAAGCCAACCTCCTGGTTGTCTCGGCGATCCCACATCCTTTCCCACTTAGCGCACGCTTAGGGGCCTTAGCCGGTGATCTGGGCTGTTTCCCTCTCGACTACGAAGCTTATCCCCCGCAGTCTCACTGCCGCGCTCGGACTACCGGCATTCGGAGTTTGGTTGACTTCGGTAAGCTTGTCGGCCCCCTAGGCCATCCAGTGCTCTACCTCCGGCACCCAACACGCGACGCTGCACCTAAATGCATTTCGGGGAGAACCAGCTATCACGGAGTTTGATTGGCCTTTCACCCCTACCCACAGCTCATCCCCCAGGTTTTCAACCCTGGTGGGTTCGGGCCTCCACGACGTCTTACCGACGCTTCACCCTGGCCATGGGTAGATCACCCCGCTTCGGGTCTACACCCCGCGACTCCACGCCCTATTCGGACTCGCTTTCGCTACGGCTCCCCCACCCGGGTTAACCTCGCCACGAAGCATAACTCGCAGGCTCATTCTTCAAAAGGCACGCCATCACCCCACCGGGCTCTGACGGCTTGTAGGCACACGGTTTCAGGTACTCTTTCACTCCCCTCCCGGGGTACTTTTCACCTTTCCCTCACGGTACTCGTCCGCTATCGGTCACCAGGAAGTATTTAGGCTTACCGGGTGGTCCCGGCAGATTCACAGCAAATTCCACGAGCTCGCTGCTACTCGGGAACAATCCCCAGACCCGAACCAGTGCTTTCACGTACGGGGGTCTCACCCACTACGCCGGCCCATTCCAGCAGCCTTCCGCTAACACCAGCCCACGACCTCGAGAGCGCGGCAGCACCCCCACGGAACCGTCCCACAACACCCCGACCGCAACGCCTGCCGGCTTGACACGACCAAGGTTTAGCCTCCTCCGCTTTCGCTCGCCACTACTCACGGAATCACCATTGTTTTCTCTTCCTGCGGGTACTGAGATGTTTCACTTCCCCGCGTTCCCCCCCGCACCCTATACATTCAGATACGGGTGACACCCCATGACGGGTGCCGGGTTACCCCATTCGGACACCCTCGGATCACAGCTCGGTTGACAGCTCCCCGAGGCCTATCGCGGCCTCCCACGTCCTTCATCGGCCCCTGATGCCCAGGCATCCACCGTGTGCCCTTACACACTTGACCACAACAAGATGCTCGCATCCACTATGCAACACTCAACACACAACCCCACACCCGAACCCCGACACCACCACCCCCCCACCGGCCACCACCACCAACGGCGACGACACAGCGGCGAGACGTTAGGCACCCGCCCGGACCAGGGACCACCCAAGAACACACCCACCGGGTGTCTCCTCAGGACCCAACAGCATGCCGAACCCAACCCCAACCCGGGGCCGTCCGCGCCCTACATTCTGGTTTCGTCTTCCACCCGGCCACCCCCACACGGACACCACCACCCGGCGGCCCCCACACGAGAGCGAACATTCAGCACAACACCACACCCACCACCGGCAGGCACGGCGCGCCCCACAACAGGGCTCCCTAGAAAGGAGGTGATCCAGCCGCACCTTCCGGTACGGCTACCTTGTTACGACTTCGTCCCAATCGCCGGTCCCACCTTCGACCACTCCCCCCCACACGGGTTAGGCCATGGGCTTCGGGTGTTACCAACTTTCGTGACGTGACGGGCGGTGTGTACAAGGCCCGGGAACGTATTCACCGCAGCGTTGCTGATCTGCGATTACTAGCGACTCCGACTTCACGGGGTCGAGTTGCAGACCCCGATCCGAACTGAGACCCACTTTAAGGGATTCGCTCCACCTCACGGTCTCGCCGCCCTCTGTATGAGCCATTGTAGCATGTGTGAAGCCCTGGACATAAGGGGCATGATGACTTGACGTCATCCCCACCTTCCTCCGAGTTGACCCCGGCAGTCTCCCATGAGTCCCCGGCATCACCCGCTGGCAACATGGAACGAGGGTTGCGCTCGTTGCGGGACTTAACCCAACATCTCACGACACGAGCTGACGACAGCCATGCACCACCTGCACACCAGCCACAAGGGAACCGATATCTCTACCGGCGTCCGGTGCATGTCAAACCCAGGTAAGGTTCTTCGCGTTGCATCGAATTAATCCACATGCTCCGCCGCTTGTGCGGGCCCCCGTCAATTCCTTTGAGTTTTAGCCTTGCGGCCGTACTCCCCAGGCGGGGCGCTTAATGCGTTAGCTGCGGCACAGAGACCGTGGAATGGCCCCCACACCTAGCGCCCAACGTTTACGGCGTGGACTACCAGGGTATCTAATCCTGTTCGCTCCCCACGCTTTCGCTCCTCAGCGTCAGTATCGGCCCAGAGACCCGCCTTCGCCACCGGTGTTCCTCCTGATATCTGCGCATTTCACCGCTACACCAGGAATTCCAGTCTCCCCTGCCGAACTCCAGTGATGCCCGTATCGACCGCACGCCCACAGTTAAGCTGCAAGTTTTCACGGCCGACGCGACACACCGCCTACGAGCTCTTTACGCCCAATAATTCCGGACAACGCTCGCACCCTACGTGTTACCGCGGCTGCTGGCACGTAGTTGGCCGGTGCTTCTTCTCCACCTACCGTCACCCCAAGGCTTCGTCGATGGCGAAAGAGGTTTACAACCCGAAGGCCGTCATCCCCCACGCGGCGTCGCTGCGTCAGGCTTCCGCCCATTGCGCAATATTCCCCACTGCTGCCTCCCGTAGGAGTCTGGGCCGTGTCTCAGTCCCAGTGTGGCCGGTCGCCCTCTCAGGCCGGCTACCCGTCGTCGCCTTGGTAGGCCATCACCCCACCAACAAGCTGATAGGCCGCGGGCCCATCCCCAGCCGAAAAAACTTTCCACCACCCACCATGCAGCAGGCAGTCCTATCCGGTATTAGACCCAGTTTCCCAGGCTTATCCCGAAGCTGAGGGCAGGTCACCCACGTGTTACTCACCCGTTCGCCGCTCGTGTACCCACCGAAGCAGGCCTTACCGCTCGACTTGCATGTGTTAAGCACGCCGCCAGCGTTCGTCCTGAGCCAGGATCAAACTCTCCAACAAAACCTGGCACAACAAACCAGAACCCCACACGAGGCCCCAGCAAAAACAAACCGGCACAAAACCAAAAAACCACGAACAAAAAGCTCGACACACTGTTGAGTTCTCAAAAGACACCCGCACACCACCACCCACAACCAAGTGAGATCCGG
>NZ_JBHSQW010000030.1:0-59347 GCF_042658695.1 Pseudonocardia hispaniensis
TCCGGCGTCCCGCTGGAGCAGATCTCCCGGCTCATCGGGCACAGCGGGACCGCGGTCACCGAGGCCGTGTACCGCAAGCAGTTCAAACCCGTCCTCGACGAGGGCGCGACTGCGATGGACGACCTGTTCCCGCTGGCCGGTAGTCACTCAGTTAGTCACTCGGGGGACGACGACCCCGGAGACGAGAACAGCCCGGAACACTGTCCGGGCTGATCAGGAAGGGTGGACCTGCGTAGAGAGTTTGAGAACCCCTGCCCACCCTTGAAAACCCTATCCTTGCGCAGGTCACGCGGCTTCTACAAGCAGGACCGGCGTGGGTCGAGGCCGACCGTGACGGACGTGCGGGGTCGGATGGTGCGGTCACTTGAGATGGCTCAAACCCTTCTGCGGCCAGAGCAGGTCGACGATCTGGTGGCCGAGTATCGGTCGGGAGCGACGCTCGTCGAGCTGGCGGCGCGGTTCGGCGTGAACCGCCGAACTGTGGCTGCCCACCTGGTTCGTCGGGAAGTTCCGATCCGACGCGGAAGTTTCGACCCTTCCCGCATCCACGAAGCAGCCGACCTCTACCTCAGCGGGTTGACGCTGGTAGAGGTCGGCGTGAAGGTTGGGGCAGGGCCTCAGGCTGTCCGGCGGGCTCTCGCATCGCACGGCATCGTGATCCGGCCTGGCGGTGGGCGTCGGTCTCGGATCGACTCGTCCCTGGTCGCAGTCGGGTGATTCTAGGCGTGCAGTACCGGGACGCGAGTGTCTGCCTCGGCGGAGGCTTCGCGGCGCTGATGGCGACGGATTGCGGCCTCGTGCAGGCGTGCGCGGACGAGCAGCACGATGCTCACGGGTCCCATGATGATGAACTTGAGTGCGTTCCAGCACGCCCCCAGCACGATGAGGTGTAGCCAGCCGGGACCGCCGTCGGCGACCGCGGCGGAGCAGGCGTACGCGATCAGGAAGTACGGGAGAGCAACCAGCATCGCGGGTAGCCCCCACTTGAGTCCGCGTCGGGTGCGGATGGCTGCGAGCAGTCGGTTGCTCGGCATGTAGCGATGCAGGTAGTCGCGGGTGCGAACGCTGAGCGTCCAGATGAAGCGAAACATGACTGGCCTCTCGTCACACGTGTTTCTCCGTCGAGGAGGCAGAACGTGTATGAGTGCCCGAAGGCCGTCCCGGAGGACCCGCAATATGAGGAGAACCTGCCTGAACCTCCACTGTACGCCGGGGGTGGCCTTCGCGGAACCCCTCCGGCTCCCGTGTCGCCGCGTGCACCTCTCTGTAGGAGTGAGAGGAGCCGACGATGACGAAGCTGAGCGAGTTGGTCCAGGACGAGCGCACAGCACGGATGGCGCTGTCGATGATCGTCGAACCAGACGACGCCGTGACAGGCCGTCTCCTGGGCGAGGTGGGAGCGGTTGAGGTGCTCCGGCTCGCTGAGCGTGACGATGGGGTGCCGGGCCTCGGCACCGTTGACGCACGGGTGTGGCGCGCCCAGTTCGAGCGCTCGGACGCTCAGACACACTCCCAGCGCATCGTCGAAGCCCAGCGCATGGGTATCGGAGTGCTGATCCCTGGCGACCAAGATTGGCCGTCCGCGCTCGACGATCTTGGTGATCGGCGACCATACGTCCTGTGGACTCGTGGCGCTTCCTCGTTCCTGGCGCGACCGCTTAGCGAGTTTGTCACGATCACCGGCGCCAGGGCCGCGACTTCCTATGGCGAGCACGTGGCCGGAGAACTGGCTTCCGACCTCGCCAACGCTGAGCGGGTCGTGGTTGCGGGCGGTGCGTACGGCATCGAAGGAGCTGCCCATCGAACGGCCCTGGCATCCGGTGGCGACACGATCGCGGTCATGGCGAACGGCGTTGATCGCCCCTACCCGATGGGTCACCGCGAGCTACTTGAGCGAGTGGCGGACCTCGGCCTCATGGTCAGCGAGGTTCCACCAGGTGCCGCTCCTACGCGCCACCGCTTCCTCGCTCGCGCACGCCTGATGGCCGCGCTCTCCGCAGCAACCGTGGTAGTTGAGGCCGGTGCCCGCTCTGGATCGATGGCGGTCGCCCGGCGCGCTTACCAACTCGGCCGCGTCGTGGGTGCTGTTCCTGGCCCGGTGACCAGCGCAACGAGCGTCGGGCCTCACCACCTACTCCGCGAGGGCACCGCGAAGCTGGTCACGTGCGTCTCTGACCTTGTAGATCATCCTGAGCGTCGCCCGGTGGGCGGACCTCCGATTGGTTCAGCAGTACCGAGCGTGTCCTCGCCGCGGTCCGACCCGCATCGAGCAATGTGACGCCAGTAGGCGAAAGGTAGATCAGTCCGTCGTGCTGCTGGAGAGCAGGCGGGCTTGGACCAGACTGACATCGAGGTCCGGCACACCGATTCGGCCACGGAACTGACTGTGCTGTACGAGGAGCGCCTCAGAGAATGGACTGGCTAGCGAAGCGACAGGTTCCATCGCTCCGAGCTCATCTACCGCGACGGCCCGGACGTTCTCCAGATCGAGTACCAATTCGGGGATGTCCCTGAACCCTGGGAGATAGTAGTAGCGTCCCTGAGTCGCCTTCAGCACGTTCCGTTCCAGCTCATTCCAGGCACCCTTCGACTTCGCCTCAACCCACTTCTGGTACCGAGCGTTCGACTCCAGCAGATCGGCGCGCGCGAGGAGAGCGAACTTAACCTTGTCTTGGGCAAAGTCGCACGCCGGCGTGAGGGTTACCCACCATCCTTGGTCTGACGCGCGGAGAATGTCACCTGGCGCACGTCGCGCCGAAGCAGGTGGGTAGACGTAGCGGTGACTCGGGTGCGAGGCGCTGGCCTCTTCTCGCCGGTCGTCGAGGATTCGTGCGAGTCGGCTTAGCAACACCTGGGCGATGTCCGCAGATTCGCCGTCTACGACGTACTCAGTCCAATTTGGAGCGAGCTCGTTCCACATGTGCTCGGTTAGCACCGACGCGACATGCTGCTCGATCTCGTTGATCGTCACGAGCGCCCGGCTGGCGACCGCCGCAGCGATGGCGGCGGGGAGCTTCTCGGTGTCCTCCTTGGTGACAACGGTGACGAGCGGTGGCATCTCCTCGTGCGACACCTTTTCCGGCAGGGCTGTCCAGAAGACGATCGGAGCGAATCGCGCCTTCTTGATGTCGAGGTATCCAGCGTGCCCAGCCGTGTCGTCTTCTGGCGTGGAGGCGGTGGCATCGCGTCGGACGTCTAGCACTACGACATCGCTCTCACCGTCGCGAACCTTCTGGAACCCTTCGTCGAAGTCAGTGACAACGAGAACCTGGGCCTCTATCTCATCGCTGTCTTCGAACGCCTCTTCAATCTCCCGCTGAGCATCCGCTGCGAGTGCCGCTTGGTCCTCGATGATGAGGATTCGTACAACCTGTCTCACTACACACGCCTCCTGAAGGTGGCCTCGAACGTTGCACCATCGAGCGCGCCCTCATCAACTAGCGTGAGTTCTCCGGCGTAGATGTCTTCTACGAGGTTGCCCACGATGCTCAGTCCAAGTCCGACGCCATCAGGCTTGCTGGAGAAGTAGGGATCGAAGATGTGGTCACGACTCTCGGAGGGAACACCCGGTCCCGAGTCACTGACGACCAGGGTCAGCGACCCGTCTTCGTTCGTACGAGCGCCGGTGACGACCTTTCGCTCGATCCCCTGGGGCTGGGTTGCGGTCCAGTAGATCGCGTTCTGGATCAGATTCACGAGGACGGTCAGAAGCTCCGCCTCGTCGAGTTTGACGGTGATGTCAGCGCCATCACCTACGAGTTGCACGCTGCGATCATCAGCCTCTTGCTGGAGTATCGAGATCGCACGGTCGATGACTTCACTGACACTGACCTGCTTGGGGCGGCCTCGCTTCCGTCCGCCGAAGGGCTCGATCTGCTTGAACAGCGAGGATAGGAGCTCGGCCTGTTCGGCGGTGTCAGTCATTGACCCGAGCGCGATGCCGACCTTCTCGCTGTCATTCAGGCTCGTCTTGTTGAGGTCTCGGGTACCGAAGCGTGCGATGTTCTTGAGCCGGGTGACTACGGTACGTCCATCGTGAAGCACTCGGTCGATGAGCGCTCCGAGAGTGGCAAGACGTGAGTACCGAGAGAGGACGTTCTGGACCTGTGTGACGCCTTCCTGGATGTCGCGGTTCTTCTCGTCGATGAGGCCATGTAGCCGCTTGTCGCCCGGGTAGCTCTGCTTCAAGGCAGCGCTGATCTCGCCGAGGTCGAACCGTTCGAACAGGCCCCCCTTACGTTCCGGCTGCTCCTTCTTTGGGTGTCGAGCACCGTAGCGGCGGCGTTCGAGCTGATTGAGCGCAGCCCGCACCAGGTACTGAAGATCGGCGTAGCCAGCCCCGGCGAGGATGCCCTCGCGGTTGGACTGGTCTTTGAGGCTTTCGTTCGTGTCAGCACCGATGAAGACGTGACCGATGATCTGATTATTGGACAGCCGCAGGGTCGGACTCTGCACGCGTCGCAGGTCGAGCCCGAGCCAATCGTCTCCGCTCTCGCCGAACGGCAGGACGCGGAACCCGTCGCGATAGATGCTGACCCCTGCAACCTCGTCCATCGTGTCCCGGAAGCCCTTGAGGTCACTGGCGCTTGGCGCAGTGTTTTCGGGGTTGGCGGCTTGGAGTGATCTCTGAAGTGCGGTCTTGTCTCGGTCCCAGACGCTGATCTCGAAATCGAACGGGCCAGCCTGCGGGGGGCGGCTTTCGAGGTCCCAGAGTTGCATCACGCCGATGTCCTGAGTCTCCGGCGGGTCCTGTTGCTCGTAGTGGAGCGTTGCCGATCCATTGGCATCGATCGAGCCGCTCAGGCGGTAATGGGGGGTCCGCAGGTCCGCCGGCGGCTCGATAGCACCTGCGAGGTCTTCCAGCGAGTCCCCTACCTCCGCAAGTTCGAGCACAATCTGGAAGTCCGGCTCGGTAGATTCGCTTGTCGCCGAGCCGACGCCTGAGCCCTGCGGACGCGGCCGGATGAGACGGGTGAGTGCCGTTCGAAGCTCAAGAAGGTCATTGCGAGTCCACTCCCGAGAGAGCCGGTCGATCTGGAGAACCGTGCCTCGTTCCTGATGCCATCCGTCGCCGTCGAGCTCGCTGAAGGCTGCATATGCTGCTCCCTCAGCTGAGAAGACATCCGGCTCGCCGACCTCCCAAGCGACCTCGATCTCGTCGAGGTACGCATCCTCCCGGTCGAAGTCCGTCCAATCGATGAGGAGCTTGACCTCGGCAGCGTTCTGCTTCCTCGTGGTGAGGAGCATCTCCTCGCCCAGGCGTGCGGCAGCAAGGCGTCCGATCCCTTTCTCGCCAAGAACACGCCTCCCGCTGTCACTGTGTGGCTTCCGCCGCTTGGTGTCGGTGGCGATGTCGAGCCAGGATGTCTGGAGAGTTGCGGCGTCCATGCCGTGCCCGTCGTCCCAGACTTCGATGCTGCCCTCGCCCGCCTTCAACGGACCGCGAAAGCGGATTAGGACAACACTGGCGTCCGCGTCGTAAGAGTTCTTGACCAACTCGATGAGAGCAACCTTGTCGCTGCTGATGAGGTCACTGCCGAGCGTCCTGAGAAGTCGCGCTCTGGGGCGCAGCGCGCCCCGCCCTGCCGGTTCGCCGTCGTGATCCTGGTTCGCAGTGCTTGTCACGAGGCACACTCCTCGTAGTCCTCGTTCGGCGCTGCGACGATATTGGACGCGGTGCGCGCCCGCGCTTCGGCGACGGTGATGCCGCGGATGGCGCACATTCGCAGCGATGCCTCATCTCCCCTGGACACGAGTTGCGCCAACGCGACCTTGATATCGGTTCGCAGGCCGGTGTGATCGTCTGGAAGGTTCATCAGGAGCGCGACGACCTTGCTCACATGGCCGTTGACGACAAGTTCATCCGAGCCTTGAAGCAGTGAGTAGAGACGACGTTGGGCCTCGCCGAGCATCGGCTCGACGTGCTCGGGCCAGCCCTCGTCGTCATTGTTGCGGAGACACTCGCGGAGTGCTCGCATGGTCTTCTTGCGGGTAGCGCTGAGCGTATGGACGTCGATGTGCTGGAGTAGATCGAGTGACAGGTCCTGGGCGCCGCGCAGCGGCGTCATCAGGGTCTCAGCGGGGGCGGCCGGCATGCGGTGAACGTCGAGCAGCGATGCGACGGCGGCAGCGGCCCGAGTCATGTCTGGGCCGGGATAGCACCACCACTTCACGGCGCGCTGTTCTTTCGCCCACTGAACGAGTAGCTCGCGTATCGCTGGGAGACGCGGAGCTTCGCTGCGCGGCGAGCTCAATGGGAGGATCGCCTCGGCGACGTGCCTGCCCAGGTTTGGTGGAACGGCGTTGCCGATCTGCCTGAACGCGTCGCTGCGGGTTCCGGCGAAGCGGAAGTCGTCTGCGAAGGTCTGGATGCGCGCGGCTTCGCGGACGGTGAGAGTACGGTGCTCTGCGGGATGGATGTACCAGTAGCCGTCTTTGGCAATGTGAGCCGTGATGGTTCTGCTGAGGTCGTCCCAGTCGAGGCGCTTGTACTTATCGTTGAACGTATCCGAACGGTAGCGACGAAGCCGTTCGGGGAGGTCCGAGTAGAGCGTCGATGGGGTCATCAACTCGAAGGCTTCCCGATCATCGTCGCGGACTGGCCGAGTCATGTGATCGTGGATAACGTCCTTGTTCCCATCTCCGCGGAGTGCCTTGGCGAGCGTGCTGGAGGGTTCGCCCGTGTAGCGCAGTTCACGGGCGCCCGTCGTGTCGTCGAGCGTCGGCAAGTCGGCGATAGCGTCACGCACCGTTGGCCGGGTCGTCGCTGGTTCTGGCCAGGCTGGGAGTGCCCCGTCATTGCGTGCCTGGAGGATGAACCGTTTGCGGTGCTGCGGCACTCCGTAGCGCCACGCATCGAGGAGCCGGTAGTCGACGATGTACCCAGCCTTTTCGAGGAGCATGGCGATCTCGCGGATGACGGTGAGATCGTCGCCGATCGCCATATCCGGGACGTTCTCCATGAGCACGGCGCGAGGGGCTACCGCAAGGACAACGTCGATGAACGAGCGCCAGAGTTCCTTCCGAGCATCTTCCTCATCGCGGACGCCCTCGTTGATGAGGCTTCGAATCTTTGCTCGCCCCGCCCGGCTGAATGGCTGGCACGGAGGACCACCTGCCACGAGATCGATCCCGAGTGGCTTGAGTCTCTCAATGAGAGCCGCCACTTGGCCCTGATCGGACATGTCCACATCGAGGGCAAGCCCGCGGAAGTTTGATTGATGCGTCTCCAGGGCAGCGCGGTCGTGGTCTACTGCTGCGATGACGGTCCAGCCTGCCGCTTCGACACCCGCCCCGAGTCCACCAGCACCGGAGAACAGGTCGACGGCGAGCGGTCGCCCGGAAGCCTTCTCCTGCGCACACCACTCTTCGAAGCCATCGTCCTCGGGAGCATCTGGATGTCTCGGGAGTGTGAGCGGCACTGAGCGCTCAAGCTTCACTGCGTACGTTGCCAAGCTTCAGCGCTCCTTCCCGTCTAGACGCTCACCTCCAGGAGAACACAGATTGACGTTCTCGCAGCGTGCAGGCTCGCCGAACCGACACGTCACCTCAGTCCATCCTAGCGACGCGAGCGGTTCCGCGTCGGAACATCCCGTGGAGGGTCACAACGAGATGCCGGGCACCTGATTGCCCGGTGCTCGACCTGCTGGCGGTCGCTCTGCTCTGCCTTCCAAGGTTCGCATCTGTTCGAGTGCTGCTCGTGCTCGGGCGGCGTCGATCTTCTGGGCCGCTGACTCGGGTGGGGCGCCGAGGGGTGCGTCGTCGATGATGCGGTAGCGGTCACGGTAGGCGGCGATCACGCGTTCGGACTTGCGCCAGGTCGCCGCTCGTCGCCGGTCGGTGGGCGCTGCTCCCAGAGCGTTCGTCCACGGTGTGCTCTCCGTGAGCGCGGCTTCGAGTACAGCGTCGGCGCGTGCCTCGATCAGTTCCTCTCGCTCGTCGAGAGCCGCTCGCATCTCAACGTCGATGACGCCGTGCGCCGATGGGATGAGGCCGGCGATGAGGCGCGCTGGCTTGCGAGTCCTGCCCGAGCCTGCGGGACGGGCGGTGGCCCGCTCGACGCGGTAGTGGAGGACGGCGGCGATGTCGTCGGCGTCGCCGAACCCCCTTGCTGCAACCAACCGCGGCAGCAGCGCATCGACATCGTGATGGTTCGCCTCGGCGCGGCGGAGTTCGGCGGAGAGTGGGCCGAATGCCTCGGATTCGATGGCGCTGTCGGCCTGTTCTTCGGTGAGTCCGGAGCTGCGGATGAGGGTGGCCCAGCGGTCGTGTTGGGCTGCGGCGGCGATGGTCTCGTACTCGGCGGCGAGCTGGGCGATCGAGCCCCACTGTTCCTGCTCGGCAACGATGGTCTCGTGGGCCGAGAGTTCGGCTCCGCTGTGCTGGAGCACGCCGTAGAGCACGCTGCGTGCGGTCGAGTTGGGGTCATCGCCGGGGTGCGGCTCTGCATGGTCATCGGCGCGATCAAGGGTGACGTAGGCGCGGTTGGAGTGCCGGCCTCGGGTCATCGCGACGTAGAACGTTTCTCTGGTCGAGGTCGGTTCGACCAGCACATGCGCCGTGTCAGTCGTGACCCCTTGCGCACGGAAGGTGGTCACTGCGTAGCCGAGATCGACACTCTCGGAGACATACGAGGCTGGAAGGATGATGCTGCCGCCGAACCTTCGCCCACGCTTCCGTACTGCGATGGTCCCATGACGGACAGTGGTACCGACCCCGTGGTCGCGCGCGATGGTGAGAGTCCCGTCGTCGCCGACGGCGGTGACGGTCCAGACATCGCCGTTGCGCACCCAGTCTCGTCCGGTCGTGGTGCGGAGTCGTCGGTTGTTGAGCCGCGTGATGATCGTGTCGCCGACCCCGGCGGCGGTGCCGTCGCGCAGTTCGACCTCGCGGTCGGGGTTCAGCGTCTTGTTGTGGATCAGGTCGGCGCGGGCGCGTTGGTTGAGGGTGGTCACGTCTTCGTGGGTCTCGGCGATCAGCACTGAGACGAGGCCCTTGTCGCGGTCGGCGCGCCAGGCGTTGTAGGCGGCATCGGTCATGGTCTCGGCGTCGCCGCCGGTGATGCGCTGATGGGCGAGGTAGGAGTCGATGGCTTGGGTGCGTCCGTGGCGTAGCTCGAGTGAGGCGGTCTTCTCCCAGGCGTGGGTGAAGCGGTGAACGTCGACCAGTTCCGGGGTGTCGTCCCGGTTGTTGGCGATCATCGCGAACGCGCCGCCGGCGTCCACGGATTGTAGCTGGGCGTGGTCGCCGACCAGCAGTACCTTCGCCCCGGCGTCCTGGGCGAGGTGGGTGATGCGGTCCAGGGACAGGGTGCCCGCGAGCGAGGCTTCGTCGATGATGACGAGTTGCCCCTTCTCGAAGGTGGTGCCGTGCAGGAGATGGTTCTGCCACCACTTCGCCGTGTTCTCGGTCGCGATCCCAAGGTCGTCGGCGAGCACCTGGGCGGCGACCGCTGACGGCGCGAGGCCGACGACGGAACCGGAGCCGTGCTCGGCTTCCCACGCCCGGCGGAGCGCGTTCATGGCGGTGGTCTTGCCCGCTCCCGCTGGGCCGACGAGGACATCGATCATCCGTCCCGACACCGCGATGCGGATCAGAGCGTCGGCTTGGTCGTCACCGAGCAGCCGCCCTTCGGGGTCGGCGCGACGCGTGATTTTCTCGACCGTCGCAAGTGCCACCGTCGGTCCGGCCAGGTTGCTGGCGCGTTCGAGCAGCCTGTCCTCGGCCGCGAGCTGCGTCTCTGAGGTGAACACGGTAGATCTCTTCGGCCGGAACACCGAGGTGCCGTCTTCGCGGCGGAACACAGCCGGTGACGTAGCGAGCTCAGGTGGCGTCAGCCGGAGGGATACCTGTTCGGCGGCGTCGGCGACCATCGCGACGACGGCTTCTCGGTCTTGCATGGTCGCGAACCGCCAGCCCATCGTCTGCCTGGATGCCTCGGCCATGAGATTCCACCGTCGCCAAGTGGATCGCTTCTCACCAACCACCTCCACAACCGAGCGCCCGATCTCGCCGATCACGTCGAGCGGCACGTCGTCGGCGCGAAGCAGCAGCGGCTTGTCGTTGTCGGTCACCTCGCGCGCCCACATCGTCGCGTCCCGGCCAAGAGCCTTCGTAGCGCGGGCTCGCCACTCGGCAGTGAAGTCGGCCAGGGACCGGACCAGTTTCTCGGGCCGAGTGGTCAAAGTTGCCTGGGCGCGGAGCTTGAGGATCGTCGCGTTCGAAGGCTGGCGACCGTGCTGGGCGACGTACTCCGTGATGAGGCGGTCGGTCTCGATGTCGATGTGACGGGCACGGGTGGAGAACTCCGCGACCAGTTGCTCGGGCACACCGGTGATCGCCCAGGCCGGGTTCTTGTCGCGGCCCATCTCGCGGGCTTCCCAGGAGACCCCGAAGGTGCGGGTCATGTGGTCGGCGAACACGGCTTCGTGGAGCTCGGAGAGCGCGACCACGGCGGCGTGTATCGGCCTGCCGTCGAGTGAGCGCCACTTGCCGTCGAAGGCGGTCTTGGCCTTGTTGCTGATGACCACATGCGTGTGCAGGTGAGGGTCGCCGGCGCGGGAGTCGAAGTGATCGAACGCGGTCGCGATGAGCCCGGTGACATCGACCTGGGCAACTGCACCGTCTCCGGCGGTTGCGCCGGTGCGGGTGGCTGCAACCTCGCGCTCCATGAACGCAACCACCTCCGCAACCGCCCGATGATGCGCCTCACCGATCAGCGCTTGGACCCCAGCGTCCGCAACTGCCCACAGCACGCTCGCGGACTTCGGGATCGAGAACGTGAAGTCGAAGCCCGCCACGGCCCGCCGGGCTCCCCGCGCGGTCTCCTCGGCCACGATCTGAGCGACCGCTTCACCCTTGACGCCAGGTGTCATGGACGTTTCGAGGTCGGCAATCCGGGACTCGATCCGCTCCGGCGGGGTCTTGTAGTTCGGGAATGCCAAGCCGAGTGGGTTGCCGGTGATGGGGTCTCGCCCCATGCCGATCAGGAGTTGGAGCTGTGCCTCTGAAACGCGGTCACCGACGGAGAGTTCACCGTGCCCCAGTGCGCCGACTCCGGCGCCAAGCCAGCGTCCGGGAGGGGTTCCGGCCTCCGCGTAGTAGCGGGTCAGGGGCGTTGATAGCGACCGGTCGCCGTCGGCCGCCACGATCGTCTTGAGCAGGTACTTGTAGCCGTCTCCCGCTGACATGACGCGCATCGAAACAGTCATGTTCACCTCCCGTCTATGCCGGGCAGGTGAGCACCCCCGTCCGGTGACTTCTGCGGTGATGGAGCCCTTTCCCCTCGACCTGCAAGAGGCGTGTGGCCTCAGAAGGAGGCCCGAGCGGAGGCCAGATATGGAGGCTTCTGCGGCAGATGCGGCGGCCTGTTGGAGTTCGTCGGGTCGGTTGGTGACCAGCGGCGTGTCGGAGTCGTGCACCTGACAGGTGACCAGCTCGGCATCGGTTCTCGACGAGGCGCGGATGTCGGGGACGACTGTCAGCCGGAGCGCTCTTCATGCACGAACTCAACGCCAGCAGCGATTCACGACTCAGAATCGGGTCGCTGTTCAGCGGCTACGGCGGCCTCGACCTCGCCGTCGAGCACGTCTTCAACGCTAGAACGGCATGGTTCTCTGAACTCAACGAGCCAGTCGCCCGCGTCTTCTCCCGCCACTGGCCCGACGCGCCGAACCTCGGCGACATCACCGCTATCGACTGGCGCCAGGTTGAGCCCGTGGACATCCTCATCGGCGGCTTCCCCTGCCAGGACGTGTCCACCGTCGGCAAGCGCGCCGGCATCGCGCCCGGCACCCGCTCGGGACTGTGGGCACACATGGCCGCAGCGATCGACGCGCTCCAGCCCGAGTGGGTCGTCATCGAGAACGTCCGCGGGCTGCTGTCCTCACCCGCGACCCGGCCACTGCCAGAAGGAGACGACCATGACCAACGCAACCCCAGTGACGCAACCCCCGACGACGCAACCCTTCGCAGCATGGAACCCGACCCGTGGCATCTGGGAGACAACGCAGCTCGACCTCTACGGGCTCTCGGCGCCGTTCTCGGCGATCTGGCCGACCTGCGGCTGGATGCGCGATGGATCGGTCTACCGGCTTCCCTTGTCGGCGCTCCTCACCACAGGCTCCGCATCTTCATCCTCGGCCACCGCACGCTTCCGCACCCCGCTGGCAACCGACTCCTCACGCGGCGGGGAAACCCTCGACCAGGTGCGAGCCCGGCGAGGGACGATCGCACTGTCGCACCAGATCATCGACTTCGTACTCCACGGACCGGCTGGTTCGCCGAGCAGGAGAGCCGAGTCGGAGACGCTGTGGTCCCTGATAGACGGACTGTTCAACGCTGGGGACGCTACGCCGACGCCATCACCCGCTGGGAACACATCACCGGACGCCCCGCGCCTGCGCCAGCCCTCCTGAACGGCGCCGATGGCCCCCGCCCAGCACCAGCATTCGTCGAATGGCTCATGGGCCTACCGACCGGCTGGGTAACCGACAGCGACGAGTTGACGCAGAACCAGCAGATCACGGCACTTGGCAACGGGGTGCTACCGCTCCAGGCCGTGACCGCGCTTTCGCTGCTCACGGCCTAACCGGGTGGCGACTACGCGGGTGGCTCGTCCGCTGGTGTGCCCGGTGTCGTCCCGAGAGCGGCGAGGAGACGGGTCCGGATGCGCTGCTTGCGCTGTTCGAAGAACGCAGTGAAGTCGCCGAGGTCGAGCGGGAGTCCGTCGAGGTCGTTCTCGGCCAGGTACGTCGCCCGCTTGTCCTCGCTGGGGAACGCGGCCTCGATCCATGCGGCAGGGAGGCTGTCTTGCTTCTCGATGTTCGCGGTACCTGCGAGGAGCTGGAGATTGGGCAGGAGGTTCACGACCGCCAGGTAGTCATCGATCTTGTCGGCAGGAACACCTGCCTCGGTGAGCTTCTTCTTGGTGAAGCGCGACTTCGGGAAGATGTGATCCTCGTGGAACTTCTTGCTCAGGTCCAGCCCGGGATACAACACTGAGAGAACTGAGAACGTCCGCTGGCCGGCGTACTTGAGGTTCAGCAGTTCATCGATCTCAGCGTTGTCGAACGCGAGGCTCTTGCCGACCGCCGCCATGGCCTCCTCGACCGCTGCTACCGGGAAGCCGCCCTCCGCGTTCGTGCGGAGGACATCGCGGATGCGGGTCAGGAGGGTGTCGAGACCCGATCCCCAGATGCCGCGCTTGACGAGTGAGCGGGTCACCCATCGTTGGAGGGCCAGCCTGTCGGCCGCGTCCGCAGTGGAATCGAGATAGGAGTCGCCCGCACCTCGCAGGTGCAGGTAGTGCGCCACGGGCACGATCACGCTGTTCGCTGTCAGGTTGCGCTCGTTGTACCCGAACTGCTGGAGCAGGGTGGCGGCTCGGAGCAGGGCGCCCTTGATCTGAGGCCAGGCTGCCTCGACCTTCGCCATGTTCCCTTGCGTGAAGTTGGTGACCTTGAACCGCACATCGACATCGGCGATCGTCAGCGCCGTCTTCAGCGCAACATCCTTCGAGAAGGAGAACTGTCGCCCGGCGTTGCTGTTGATCTCCGACACCAAGGAGCGGACCTCTTCTCGGGCATCCAGCTCTTGCCACTGGTTCGTCGCCATCGACAGCAGCAGGTCGGAGTACGACAAGGTGGTCCCGCCGCTGTTGACCCGCACGAAGATTTCCAGCACCTTGTCGGCATCCTGATCTGTGACCAGGAAGTAGTTCATCGGCTTCAAGACACGTACAGCCTCGTACAGGTCGTAGAGCCGCTGGAAGGCGTCGGCCGAACCTGCGATCCCACGCTGCTCCAGTTCTCGCATGATCGCCGGGCCTGCGTTGGCGAGGTCGAGCACCGCCCCGACACGGAACCACTTGTTGGCCTCGCCCTCGGCAGGGGCTGCCTCCCGGTCCGTGAGGAACCGCAGGTCATACTTCGTCCCCAGCTCCTCGTCGTCGGGCTCATCAACGAGGTTCAGATAGAGGCGCTTGACGGGGAAGGCATCAGCGCTGTTCCACCACGCATATTTCTTCTTCTCCGCGTAGCTGCCGTACAGGGCAATGTTCAACGAAGTGAGGCGCTGCTGCCCATCAAGGACAGCGGTGGTGCCGCTCCCGGAAGGCACCGTTGCCTTGTCTGCGTAGGGGTTGTCCCGCTCGTGATAGTTCGTCAAGAACTCGTAGAACGTGTACGACTGGGCGGTCTCCGGCTTGACATCCCAGAGCAGGAACGAGCCGACCGGGTACCCGCGCATGAGGCTGTCGACGAGCTTGGTGATCTGGTCGGCACCCCAGACGAACTCGCGCTGGATCGCGGGCATCAGGTACTCGCGCTTGTGGATGGCGGTGAGCATCTCCTCGATGCTGCGCGGAGTCTGGAAGGACATGCTGTATCTCTCGGTCAGGCTGGCAGAAGGTCAGGCGATTGTCTCGTCATCGATGGCGACCACGGTGTCGTAGAGGCCGTAGTGGCGCAGACCCTTGTGGGACTCGATTCCGGTATAGGACAGGGACGAGTCTTCGTAACGGCGGAACGCGAAGACAGCCTGATTCATGTGGGTGGCGTTGAAGACGCCGAGGTTGACGAGGAGGTGAAAGTCCTCAACGGTCAGCCCGGTGACGGTTCGGAAGAGCCCCGGTTCGAGCTTGGTGATGACGTCCTGGAGAGTGTTCTCACGGAAGTCGGTCAGGTACATGAATGCCGGGATTCGGGTGGCGAACTTGACCAGCTTGTCCTGAATCTGTTTCCGCTTGGACTTGTACTCCTTCTCCTCGGCGGTGAGTTCCTTCTTCTCCGCCGGGGTGGCGTCTTCGCCCTTCTCCTTCTTGGCCTTCTTCACCGCGTCGCTCTTGTTCACGACGGTCTCGAAGATGTCGTTGCCGAGCGCGCGGAAGCCCTCGATGTTCATGACGGCGTTGAGAGCGTCGGGGTTGTTCATGATGCGGCGCAGGGTGTCGTTGTCGACGTTGACGAGGATCGCGGACTCCCACTTGCGCGCGAGCAGCGTTGCTGAGGTGCCCGACATGGCGATGTCAAGGATGCCGCCAGCATCGACCTGGGTCATGTTGGAGCCGTCGTAGGCGAGAACAGGGAGGAACTTCACGAGTTCCTCAACGGCTTGCTCTGGGTTCGGTGTCTCTGGGGAGAGCCCGGCGCCGTAGTCGGCGATCTGGCGCAGTGCGCGGGTCGGGGCGAAGTCGAAGACGAAGCACACGGGCTTGAGGACGGCCTCGGCGTTCGGGTCGTTGCCGTCGGGGTTCTTGATGGACCACGGGGACTGGACGCGGAACGCGGCTTGGAAGTACGTCTCGGGCGAGTTCAGGTTGCGCAGCATCAGGATCGAGGACCACTGCTTGACCGTGACACCCGTGGTGAGCTTCCCGCAGGACAGGGTGATCGTCTTGGTGTCGTGGCCGTCGGCGATCGCCTGCCTCACCGGCGGGAGCGCGTCGAGCCCGATGCCTGCGCTGGGGCCGGCGACGACGAGGACCTCGTAGTCGTGCCAGAAGGCGTTCTGCTTCTCGGCCAGCAGGTTCGCCATCGCATCGCACGCGGCGACGTTCGGCAGGAACCAGAACGAGTGCTGGAGGTATGGCAGGAGCCGGACGTCGGAGTATGGGAATGGCGGGCGGGTGCCCATCCGCATCGCGTCGACCTGGGTGGGCAGGTGTGCTCCACGGATGATGTCGAGCCACTTCTGCACATCGGTCTTGTGGACGAACTCGGCGCCCTTGCCGGTGCCGGTGGCCTCGAAGAAGGCGTTGAGGTCGAACTCGTCGAACTCGCCCTGGTTCGCAACGGCGATCAGCTCGTCAGGCATCTGATAGGTGAACAGGCGCATCTCGGGCAACGCGCCGTACGGGTTCCAGGCGTCGGGATGGGCCGCCGCGTAGGCAGCCTTGGCGCGCTGCTCGTCGGTGTAGGTCCAGTTGAAGATTTGCTCCTCGATGAACTCGCCCGTCGCGAGCGCCTTGAACGGGGTTCCCGACAGGTACAGGTAGGCGCGGGTGGTGATCGGCAGGAAGTCGTCCTCGTCGTTGCCGAGCTCATCGAGCTCCTCGTCGAAGGCGACAAGACCGTCGTGATACTCGGCGGCGAGCTCCTTCTGCTTGACCTTCTCGTCCTCGCCCTCGAACAGCTCCTTCGCGGACTCGCGCCAGGCACCGAAGTGGTACTCATCGAAGATCACGAGGTCCCAGTTGGTGGTGTGGACCCACTCGTTCTTCGCCTTGATGAGCCCCGTCTTCCGGTCGCGTCCGAGAAGGTCCTGGAACGACCCAAAGTAGACCAGCGGTCGCGTCTTGTCTGCATCGTCGGGACTACCGCCCGTCGCTGAGGAGAGGTACTGCCATCCGTCGAAGTCTGCGTGAGACTCCAGATCGGTCTGCCATGCGTCCTCGACCGCGGGCTTGAAGGTCACCACAAGCACACGCTTCGCGCCGAGTCTCTTGGCAAGTTGATAGGACGCGAAGGTCTTCCCGAAGCGCATCTTCGCGTTCCACAGGAACCGGGGCACCGCTTGAGCGTCCTCCGCCCAGATCGACTCGTAGTAGCCCTCCGCCTTCTCAACGGCGCTGGCCTGCTCAGGGCGCATCGGGAACGTCTCGTGATGAGTGCCAGTGAGCTTCACACCGGTACGCAGCTCGGTGATCGCCGTGAGCACGTCCTCCGGGGTGCACCGCATCCACTCACGGGCCGAACCAAAGATCGGGTTCTCGAAGCCCTTGTCGATCAGCCGCTGGCGCACGTCCGAGTCCCGGAAGAGCGACCCGTCGTCCCGTTCCGCGAGTTCATCGACATGCAGCGTGTACGCCTGCTGCATCTGACCCTGAGACTCGCGGATGCGTGCGTTCACGTCCGCCTTGGTTGTCTGCCCTACCTTGAGCAGCCCCGCGTACCCCGCCGGTGGATCGTTCGGCGACCACGCATAGATGCGCAGCCGAGCCGTCGGCCTCTCGGGAAGAAGCTCGTCGAGGTCTCTACTCATCTGCGTCTAGGTCCATCGGGCGCACAACCTTCTCAATGAAGTCGATCTCCTCGTCGGTCAGGCCGTACTTGGAGTACAAGTCCGCGTCCGTCCAGCGGTGCGTCCACTCCTGCTTAGGAACGAAACCGTAGACCTTACTTGTCACGTGTTGGGAGGCCTTGCGAAGCTGGATCAGCAGGCGAGGCAGCCGGCATGAAAGGTACGACAGCGCGCTCTCAGCTTCGCGTTTGGAATCAAACGGACCAAGGCACAGGTACGTCTCCGATGAGATCGTGCCAGGTTCGCCCAGAAATGGGGTACTGATGACTCGATGCGGGTACGAGTCCTTGTTTCCGGTGCCGGGAGCCGCGTATCCGACGAAGACCTTCCACTTGTCCACCAAGCTGGCGCCGGAGGGAATAGCATCTCGCGAAATGTAGCCCGGGGCACCGTTCTGGTAGACCAGCACATCACCAGCACTGCGAGTCGACTTGCCGCGGAACGTTGTCTCCAGACCGAACGGCTTTCGCGAACTGACCAATTCCTCGAACCGCTGCTCGGCAGGTAGCGAGAGACGGCCGTCTGCACGGCCAGTGTCGGTAGCCACTACCTTCTTGAGAATGGAAACGCCCTCGTTGAACCGAATAAGGATGTCGGCACCCTCTTCGAGAAGCGGCCTTCTGGCCTTCGAGTCCTCCCAGCCTTTGAAGTGCGTCGTGACCTCACATTCGCCGGGGTGGTCACGATCCCAGAGGAAGTAGTTGACGCCGCCCTTGAGTCCGACACCGGGAAACACGTCCGCCGCACTGAGGTAGTCGTCAATCGAACGCAGGCGGCCATCGGCAAGCATCGATTCCCGAAACTCGTCCAGTCCCTTCCCTCCGGCAAACCATCGTGAGGGGATAACCATCGACAGGAAGCGAGGGTCAAGCTTCTTAGCCTGTTCGACGAACAACTGGTAGATCGGCGCGGCGCTCGTGCCGTGCCCACCATCGCTCAACTGGTAGGGCGGGTTGCCGATGATGACGTCGAACTGCATGTTGTCTCCGAACAGCTCGGCGATGCGAGCCTTGATGTCGTCGGTATGGATAAAGGCGTATGCGTGTGTTTCCAGGTCGTCGCCGCGTGCGTAGTCGTCTTCGCCCGCACCGCAGTAGATGCACTTACGGTTCGTGTAGACCGTGATCTCTTCACTGGTCAGCGGGTCGGCCCGAAACTCACGCCTCCCGCCACCCCAGGTGTGCTCGGTGCGCTCGAACCAGACGTTGCCGTCTTCGGTCGTGAAGGACTCGGCGACCGAGTGCGGCCCGTTGGCGAACTTCGAGCAGTACACGCTGCGGCGCGCCAACAGCGCGGTGAGCTGGGTGATCCCGATGCCGAAGACTTGGCGGGTGAGGATGTGATCCACGCGCTCCGCCAAGTCTGGAATCGTCAGGATCAGTCCATCGGTAAGCCGCCGGACGATCTCGCGAAGGAAGACACCGGACTTGGTGAACGGGTCAAGGAACGTCACGTCGGGGTTGGCCCAGATGTCCTCACCATCGTTGGCATCCGCCCACGCAGCGGCCAGCGTGTCGAGCATTTGGTTCGCGAACTCTGGTGGAGTGAAGACCTCATCGTTCGAGAGGTTCGCGATGCACGTCAGGACATCCGGGTTGTGCCCGCGCAAGGTGAAGGGTGCAAGGGTCACTGGGCTGCCTCGGCGATCTGGCGAACAGTCATCATCGGGTAGGTCTGCGCAGGAACGAAGAGATCGTCGTCGTCCAGTTCACCGAATAGCGTGCCTTCGTAGGAGGCGCGCTGCGTGAGGTCGTCGTAGCGGAAGTCTCGCCTCTGAAACTTGCCCTTTCCGATGTACCCCCACTCCGGGAAGGTGATCGGCCTCCCGCTCGGCACTGTCATGGTCAGCGCGTCTCCCTGGACGATGTTGACCTCTAGGACTGCGCGTGCTGCCTGTGCCCACTCGTCGTTGTCGTCGATGCCCAAAAAGGTGTTGAACACTTCGGCGAGGTTGTGGCGGCACTCTCCCGCGTTGTCACTGAGGAGTTCGATGCCGTAGGTGCACATGAGTGCGAACAGGGCGTAGTGGCGCTTCTCGAACTCGCTCTTGCCGTGGCGGAGCTGCACGGTGACCAGCTTGCGAGCCAGCACGGGGACGAGGAAGTTCCCGGAGCCGCAGGCGGGCTCCAGAACGCGGGAGTCGATCCGCTCCGACTCGTGCTTCACCAGGTCGAGCATGTCCTCAACCATCCACCCGGGAGTGAACACCTCGCCGTGGTCGGCGACACGCTGCTTGGACTTCACCAGTCGCTGGGCTTCGCTCAACGTCATCCGCGCGCCTCCTCATCTGCCTCGTCGCCATCAGGGTAGGGCTGACCACTGACAACCGCTGCGGCTATCGAGGGCTCTGCGTCGCTGGCTGCAGCACCTGCCCTGACCCATTCGTCGATCTCGCTGGCTTGGAACTTCCAGAGTCGTCCGACCTTGTGGGCGGGCATGGCCTTCTCGGCGATCCAGGTGTAGACGGTGTCTTTGGTGACCCCGAGGTGGGCGGCAATGTCGTCTGCGGACAGCCACGGCTCAGCCACGTTGGTCCTCCCTCGCTCTATGGCCCAGGCAGGCCAACACTCCCAAGGATACCGGCGGAGGTGCGGCTTGAGTCGGGTTTCTCCGGGCGTGGCCGAACGAGGCGGGTGTCGAGGGTGGGGTTCGACCTGGCCGATCAGCGCGGGACACGCGACTTGAGCCATGCGGTCACGGCTTCCCGCCATCGGTCGGGGTCGGTGTTCCAGCAGAGGGTATGGCCGGCGTCGAAGGTCTCCAGGTCGACGAGGTTTGGGTGTGCGGCTCGGAGCGCTTGTGAGAGCCGGATCGGTACGGAGTCGTCTCGGGTGCCGTGGAGGATCAGGGTCGGCGTGGTGAGTTCTGCGGCTCGGGATGTCCAGTCGAAGGCGGGAAGTGGGATGCGGCCCAGCAACCCGACTCCCCGAGCGAGCGGGTTGATGGTGAGCCACGGGATCGCGAGGCGTGCGGCTGCTGCGGGTATTCCGCTGCGCGCGCAGTTGGTCTTGATGACTTCGGTCCAGTTGAGGACTGGCGAGTCGAGTACGAGCCCAGCGATCAAGCCCTCGTGTCGGGGCCGGTCGGTGAGCTGCAGAGCGATGGCGGCACCCATTGACCAGCCGAAGAGCACAATCTGTCGGGCACCTCGCCGGACTGCGTAGCCGATGGCCTCGTCAACGTCCGTCGTCTCGGTGTGGCCGAGGGTGGATCGGCCGGTGCCGACGCGGGGGCCTTCTTCGGTGTTGCGGTAGGTGACGACGAGGGAGGTGTAGCCGAGGTCGGTTGCGGCGAGGATGCCGCGGAGGGTGCCGGCGCGGGTGCTGCCGAGTCCGTGGATGTGGATGGCCCAGGTCGAAGGGTCGCCATCGATGCGCCAGGCCGGACATTGCCCTGCGGGGGTCGTGATGGTGATGCTGCGTGCATCGAGTCCGGCTTCGTGCGGGGTCACGTAGTAGATGCCGCTCCACGAGGCGCGATCACCGGCCTTCGGCGCGAGGCCGGGCGCTCTTCCGGTGATCCTTCGCGCGACACTGGTTGGCCCGCGATCGTGGACTTCTGTTGAGAGCTGTGCCCAGCCGCCGTGCTCGAACCAGAGGTTGTAGATGCCGTCTGCTGTGCTCTGGTCTGTGCGGTCGAGGACGATCAGGTCGCCGTCCTTGTCGTGCTCTATGCCGTGGACGATGAGGTCGAACCTTCGTGGCCCGACGGGTGCAGTGAGCTGTCGCACGATGGTCCACCCGACGCCTGCGGCAGCTGCGGTCGCGACGCCGATCCCGAGAGTGAGGCGGCGGATCACGGCGCACCGTCCTCGTCGGTCCCAGCAGGCGAAGCGACTGCGGTTCGGGTGTATCCGAGGAGGTGGCTTTCGGCGCGCTCCAGCAGAGCGACTTCGGCTCGGCTGGTGTCGAAGGTGATGCGCGGGTCGATCATCGCGTCACGGATTTCGACGATCTCTCGGTGCAGGCGTCCTTCCGCGTCGTCCGCGCTGGTGGCGAGTGGGTCTGCTTGGCTGAGTCCTGGCCGCACGCTCGTGGCCCGGTTCCAGAGCGGCTCCAGGTCGGCGGCGAGGGCGGCGGTACGCTTGTCGCGCAGGTAGTGCTGGGCGCGGCGGACGGCTGGTTGGACGGCGAAGCCGGCGCAGAGGAACAGGAACGTGAGCAGCGAGAGCGGCCCGTAGGTGGGCTGGACAGCGTGCATGAGGTCGAGCTGGCCGGTGACGTGGGCGATGTCCATGACGATCACCGCAACACACAAGGCAACGCCGAACGCCGATCCCAGAGTGAGGAGCACGGCGGGGAGTCGTTGGATGCCGCTGCTGTTGCGGTACTGCCGTGCGGCGAGGGTCAGCATGGTGGCGATGACGATGCCGCCGTAGACGAAGTTGATGATCGAGTAGGCCGCGGCAGCGGGTTCGTCTCCGAGGTCGCTCATGAACTGGGTGGTGGTCGTGCCGCGGTCGATGAACAGGAACGTGACGGTGATCGCGAGCAGCGAGACTGCGAGCATGGGGATGCTGACGACGGCGCGGACGAGGCGGGGCCGGTATTCGCCGGTTCGCATGACGCCACGGCCGAGGAAGAACAGCCCGGTCATCAGCAGCGCGTCCGCGATGAGGGTGGCGATGTTGGTGCCGCCGAGCAGTGGATCGGCGGTGGTGTAGATGGCGTCCACGTTTAGGGTCATCGCGATGGCGATGGTGATCGCGGCGTAGGTGATGCTGCGGTCGGCGCGCTTACGGCGGAAAATGAGCAGGCTCGCCACGAGCGCCCACATGAGCGCCGCGACGAGCGTCTGGATCATCCGAAGACCTCCGAGTAGCGGGTTTCGGCGAACACCGATCCTCGGATGCCTGCGGCGAGGCGGTCGGCGAGGGACTCGGCGGCGATCTCGGTGTCGCAGTCGATGTCTTGCCGTTTGAGGAGGCGTCCGCGGGTGTAGGGCGGGATGTTGGGCAGGAGCACGTCCTCGGCGGCGCAGTCTTGGCCTTCGCAGTGGCCGAGGATCATGTGGGCGAACTCGTGCAGGACGAACTGCTGGCGGTGCAGCGCGGAGTCGCTGCGGGCGTGGAGCACGATGTCGTCGGTGTCGGTGACGAGCCAGACCGCGCAGATGCCGTCGCTGGTGTCGAGGTCGGCGAGCTCGACGATGCGCAGGCGGCGGTTTCGGCGCGCGCGTACTGCGGTGAGGAGGTCGTCGAGGGTGAAGGTGCTGCCGAGCTGTAGGCCCGCGACGGCCGCCGATACTGTCTGTTCGATATTCACGGTTCGCCCCTCCCTGTGGAGAGCAGGGACCGGTATCGGCACCGTGTCGCGCGACACCTGTCAGTGCTCGGGCATGTGGCTCATTTCCTCGTCCAGGAACTTGGTGATGGCGTGGAGTGCTTTCGGCGAGATGTCGCCGAGGGTGCGGGCGGCGTAGGACTTCACCTTCGCGGCACGCATGGACCGAACGAGGTCGAGCTGCGCGGCGACCTTCTCGGGGGTGGCGGCGCCGTCCTGACCCATCAGGAAGGCAGCATCGACATCGAAGAACGCAGCGAGTCCTTCGAAGACGGCGGGGTCTTGGACGCAGCGGTGGCCGTTGACCATGTACGTCCAGCGCGACCGGGACAGGTTGGTGCCTCGTTCTTTGAGGTAGTCCGCGATCTGCGAGTAGGTGGGCTCGGAGCCGGACTCGGCGACGGCGACATCCATCAGGAGCCGCAGACGCTTGGCGAGGTCTTCAGCCGCAGCCTGGCTCTCGTCTTCGGTCATGATGGCTGACCCCCTTCCCTTCGCGACGGGCAAGGCATCGATGTAGTCCACCCTCGCGGGTGGTTGTGCATGCTCAAACCTACTCGTTGAGCATGCACAAATCAAGGCTTGCGCATGCTCAACGGTCGGTGTTAGAACAGGACTCCAGGACATTTTGAGCATGCTCAACGCTGGGCGTGGTCTCCGCCTGGTCTGCCTCAAGGAGGTGAACGATGTCCGGTTCACGGCATGGCGGCGGGTGTTCTCGCCCACCTGGAAGGTGTACCGCCGCGCGCACTCGCGTCGCGGCTCACCGAAGAGGAGGCCGGAGCATGGCATCGAACGAGGACGCCCGGGCGGCGCGGGAGGCGAAGCTCGACGAGCTGCACGAGAAGCTGACCGGCGCTGTCGAAGCACTGGTCTCGGGCGATGACTGGCGGCAGGCTTTGGCGTTTGCTGCCCGGTTCCGCAGCCGTTCGTTCAACAACACGATGTTGATCTGGGTGCAGCACGAGGCGGCGTTCGAGGCGGGCCGGGTGCCGGAGCCGTTCCCGACGCTGGTTGCCGGGTACCGGCAGTGGCAGAGCCTGGGTCGTCAGGTGATGAAGGGCCAGGCCGGGTACATGATCTTCGCGCCCGTGACGGGCCGGTTCGCCACGGCCACGCCTTCCGATGCGGGCTCGTGGCGTCGGCTGGGGCCGCGGGAGAAGCCGAAGGCCGGCGAGGTGGTGCGCTCACGGATGGTCGGCGCACGCCCCGCCTACGTCTGGGACGCCTCCCAGACCGACGGCGAACCACTCCCGGTCACGCCCACGCCGACGCTGCTGGAAGGCGAAGCACCTGCGGGGCTGTGGGAGGGGATAGCCGGGCAGATTCGCGTTGCCGGGTTCGAGGTGCTGCGGGTGGAGCACGAGGGCATGATCTTCGGCGCGAACGGCGTCACCGACTACGAGGCGCGCACGGTCGCGGTGCGGGAGAACATGGACCCTGCCGCGCAGGTCAAGACCCTCGCGCACGAGATGGCGCATGTGCTGATGCACGATCCCGACGACGAGGAGGCTCGGCAGCATCGCGGTATCCGCGAGGTCGAAGCCGAGAGCGTCGCGCTGATGATCGGTGCCGCGCACGGCATGGACACCGCCGGGTACACGATCCCGTACGTCTCGACCTGGGCCGCCCGCGTGGACGGCCAAGAGCTCGCCCAGGTGGTGCAGGCCACCGGCGAACGCGTCCGCAAGACCGCGCTGGCGATCCTCGACCAGCTCGACACCCTCCAAGTCGGTGATGGCACCCCACCCGGCATCGAACGCGACACCCCCGCGCGCACCTCGGCTGCCGTGAAGCCGGTGGCTTCTCCCGCGCCATCGGCGGAGCCGGAGCGCGCGCCGGGTGTGCCGGTGCTGGCAGGGCGGGGGCTGTGATGCCCGACCCACTCGACGTTCTTGCGGCGCTGATCCGAGCGGATGGCGCACCGGGCCTCGCGCTCGCAGCACGCAACCTCGCCTCGGCTGGCGTGCCCGTGTTCCCGTGCCTGGTCGAGGGGAAGCGTCCGCTGACCCGTCGCGGGTTCCTCGACGCGAGCAGCGACGCCGCGCAAGTCTCCACGTGGTGGTCGCGCACCCCGAGCGCGAACATCGGCATCCCGACCGGCGAAGCATCTGGTGTCGTCGTGGTGGATGTCGATGTTCACGGCCCTACCGATGGCCGCGTGGCATGGAAGCGCGCCGCCGATGCGGGGCTCGTGGACGGAGCGGGTCTTCTGGTGCGCACCCCCACCGGCGGCACGCACGCCTATTTCCCAGCGACACCCGGTACCGAGCAGCGGTCGTGGCACGCCGCCGCTGCCGGGGTCGATTTCCGGGGCGACGGCGGCTACATCATCGCTCCTCCCTCCCAACGGACCATCGACGGCAACGTGAAGCGCTACAAAGTCGCCGACATCGCCGCGCACTCGGTCCGCCCCGTGGACGCGGCCAGGCTGCGGGACTTCCTCGACCCACGCCCCGTCACTCCGGCCCATCCCAGTGGTAGCTCCATGGGCGTGGATGCTGAGCGGCTCGCAGCGTGGGTCTCCGGGCGCGGTGAGGGCGAGCGGAACCGCTCGCTGTTCTGGGCCGCGTGCCGCCTCGCGGAGAACGGCACCTCACCGGGTGACGCGCTCGATGCTCTGGGCGCTGCGGCACAGTCGGCGGGCTTGAGTGATCGCGAGATCACCACGACCGTGCGCTCCGCCTACCGAACCACCCAGCCCGGCCCCGAAGCCCAGTCACACGGAGGGACGCGGAGCGAGTACCGGTGGTGCGGCCGCGCCAACAGCACGCCGTCCGCAATGTCGGGGCGGGCGGGGCTGTGATGCGTGCGGTCGAGGCGCGGCGCTGGGCCGCGAGCACGGCGGTCGCCGGGACGGTGTTCATCGCCGCTGGCGCGTTCTGGCTGTCGTTCACCTCACTGGCCGATCTCGCCGCGCGCTCCGGGATCGGGGCCGGGCAGGCGTGGGCCTGGCCGCTGATCGTGGACGGCATCATCGTCGTCGCTACCGTCGCCGTCGTCGCGCTCGCGGGTCAGCGTTCGGCCTGGTATCCGTGGGCGCTGCTGGTCGGCGGCGCGCTCGTCTCGGTGACGGCGAACGCGATCCATGCCGTCGTCGCGGCCGATGCCGACGTGCCAAGCATCCTCGCCGCATCCGTCGCCGCCGTCCCGCCGGTCGTGCTGCTCGCGATCACCCACCTCACCGTCATCCTCACCCGCACCACCGAGACGAGGCCACCGGCTGGCGCTTCGTTCCACGACGTCGCAGCCGAAGTGATGCCCACGCTGCCATCCGGCGACCCGGACCTGAGCACTCCCAACGAGGGCAGCGCAGAAGTAGCGACGGATCGGCGGGCTCGCGGGTGGGAGCTGCGGGAGGCGGGCTGGTCGAACAAGCGGATCGCCCGCGAGCTGGGCGTGCATCCCTCGACGGTAGGCCGCTGGTTCGCCGTCGCGCACCTGACCGACACAACCGACACCGCCGACGAGCGGGAGGAGACGACCCCATGAACACCACCGACAACCCCCAGCAGCACCACGACCTGCCCGATCCGGCGCGCTCCGTTCCCGACGAACCGCGTGAGCGTCCCGAGCCCGTGGACGCGACGACCGTGCCGGAGGCGGTGCGGGCCGCGCAGGTCGCCCGCGAGGACAAGCGGCACGCGATCGTTCGCGGTCGGGGCGTGGAGTGGGTGCGCCCGACCGACCTGATCGCCCGCCACTCCGCACACGCCGCTGGCCGTGGTCTGGACTTCCAGGCCGAGCTGGCACGCCGCACCCGCACCCCGATCGGTGCCGGTGTCCGTCGCCTCGGGGACCGTGCCCGGCGGCTGCCACCGATCTCGGCGTTCGGGCACAGCAGCACCCCCGTGACGCGGCAGGTGTCCCGGTCCGGGGTCTCGATGGGCTGAGCGTGGTGACAGGTCATGGCCCCGACGGCAGGAGGACGCGCTCGTGGGAGCGAGTGCGCACCTGCCTGCCAGGAGGTGCCGACACCATGACCACAACCACCACCGGCTTCCCAGAACCGGCTGAGGACTTCACGACCAGCGAAGGGCTACGCGCCCTGCTGATCCGGCTCCATGAGGGCGGTGAGGACGCGTGGGTTCACGACCCGGTGGCCCGCGACCTGATGGAGTTCGCCGCCGACAAGTACCGTGCCCTGGCCCGCAAGCACAAGCTCGACACCTGGGAGGCGGTCGCTGCGGCGTTCGACGCGATGCAGTACCGCTCGACCCGTGAAGCCAACGACCCGTGGGCGATCATCACCCACGCCGTGCGGATCACCTGCGTCTACGAGGAACGCGCCCAAGGCCTGCTCTGCTCGGTGCACCAGGCCCGCCGCGCGCACGTCTCCGCGTTCCACGACCCCGAACGATTCTCCGACCGCGACACCGCGCTGGCCGACTACCATCCCGCGTTCCACACCACTGACACCCACCCCTCCGACATCGACACCGAGCCCCGCGAGAGTCTCGGGTCGGCGCAGGCGTGCATGTCCGCGAGCTCGGCTGCCGAGGATGCCATCGCGATCTTGTGCCTGCTCGACTGGCCACCCGACACCGCCCGCGCGTCGGTGGAACACGTCTGTGGAGCGTTGATGAAGGCCGGCACCCGCCAGTCCGCCTACGAGGCACTACGCCGCGACCGCCACGCCCGGGCACTGCTCGATCTGCCGCGCCGATCCTGGACCGCCCTCCTCAAAGCACTGCTCGGGAACCCACACCCCGCCTACGCGGCAACCACGACCGGGCGCGGCGTGCTGCTGCGGCTGCTGCTCGGCGAGAGCCTCGACCTGCTGCTCCGTGACGACGACCTGATCCTCGCCCTCGCACTGGCCGCCCCGAACAGTCGAGGCGGTGAACCGTCGTGACCGAACCGCAGACCGGGAGCATCCAGCTCGACCGCGCCGTCAATTCCCTGATCGTCGGCACCCGGCACCGCTCCGACCTGGGAGACATCGACGCCCTGGCCGCCTCCATCGAACGCGACGGCCTCCTGCAACCGCTAACCATCACCATCGACGGCGTACTCGTCTGCGGGGCCCGCCGCCTCGCCGCCATCAAACGCCTCGGCTGGCGCACCGTCAACGTGTGGGTGCGAAGCGGCCTGTCGGACCGGCTCGGGCAGCTCCTCGCCGAGCAGGACGACAACATGCTCCACAAGCCCTACACCCAACTCGAAGCCGCCACGCTCTACCGAGAGATCAAGCAGGTCATGGCCGAAGACGCCGCCCGCCGCAAGGCCGCTACCCAGTTCAGCAGCGAGAACCAGCCGGGAAACGACGGTCCCGGAAAATTTCCGGGACCGTCAGGTGCGCTCGGCGACGCACGAGAACTCGCCGCCGCGATGATCCCCGGCGGAGGGTCGTACAAGACCTTGGAGAAGGTCGGCTACATCGAAGAGATCGCCGCCAACCCCACCCAGCCTGAGACGCTCCGCTCGGAAGCGGCGGCGGCGCTGAAGCGAATCGAGGCAGGCGACCCGGTGCATCCGCTCTACCAGGCGATCCACGCATCTGCGGAGGCTGCCCGTGAGGTACGTGAGGCGACGATGCACGCACTCGCCGAGGACGCCGTCGCACGCGCCAACGCAATGAAGAAGGGCAAAAAGCCCAAGCCGCGACTCAAGCCGCTCGCGCCCGACGACGCACCACCGGTGCGCTACCCAGTACGGGCGTTCGTGCAGACCTGGGGCGAACTGGCCAACTGGTGGACCCACTACGACGCCGACACCCTCGCGCGCGAGCTGACCGACGAACAGTTCGACAACTTCCTCGCCACCGTCGAAGGCACCACCCGCTTCGCCGAAACCCTCCACACCGCCCGCGAAGACACCGCTGCGCGGCCACGCCTGCGCGCCCTCTGACCACCGGCGCGGGCAGCGGGTGCGCACCTGCTCGGCATGAGCCCTGCACCCACTGATCCCTCGAAGCGCCGCCGACTCGTCGCCCTCATCGCCGCCGGTATCGTGCTGCTGCTCCTAGCCGGCGTCGGCATCTACGGACTCCTCACCGGCCCCCGCAATGCGCCGACGAGCACCGACGATCCGGAGCCCGGCCCGGTCACGACGGAACCGCGGACGGTGCCGCCGAGCACGCCCCGAGCACCGCAGGTTCCGGCGGTGCCGCGTTCGGCCGACCCGGCCAAGTTCGCGCAAGGGGTCGCGTCCACGCTCTTCGCCTGGGACACCGCATCAGGGCTGTGGCCGCTGGACTACACCTCGGCGATCCTCGCGGTCGGAGACCCCTCCGGCGACGAACAGGCCGGGCTCGCCTCCGACGTCGCCGCCTACCTGCCAAACCGCGATGCCTGGATCGAACTGCGGCAGTACGCCACGAGCCAGCAACTCACCATCGACGCCGCGTTCGTCCCCGACGCGTGGGCTGATGCCGTCGGGCAGGCACAGCCAGGGCAGCTCGCCCCTGGGACGGTCGCTGTCACGATCGAGGGCACCCGCCACCGTGAAGGCGTCTGGAACGGGCAGCCCGTCACCTCGCAACACGAAGTGGTCTTCACCGTGTTCGTCGTCTGCGCACCGACGTATCCGACCTGCCACCTGCTGCGGCTGTCGCAGCTCGACAACCCACTGCACTGAACGGGCATGTTGTCGTGTTCCGCAAAGTCGCCATCGCAGCCCTCGCGCTCATGTTTTTCGCACCCGCAGCGGCACTGCTCGGCATCGGCGTGCTGATGAACCCCGCCGCCGCCCACTGCGCCACGCCCGCCGGGACCGTGAACCTCGGACCCCTCCCGGACTCGCTCACCGTGACCACCGCGAACGGCGAGACCTTAACCCTGAACCGTCAGCAGCTCACGCACGCGGCCACGATCATCGCCATCGGCAACAGCCAAGGCGACGTGGGACGGCCCGGAATCAAGATCGCGCTCATGGCTGCGCTCACCGAGTCCACGCTGCGGATGCTCACCAACACCGGCACCTACCCCGAGTCGGCGAACTATCCCAACGACGGCAACGGCTCCGATCACGACAGCCTCGGCCTGTTCCAGATGCGTCCCCAATCCGGCTGGGGAACCGTCGCCGAACTCATGGACCCCACCTACCAAGCCCGCGCGTTCTTCGGCGGACCGACCGGCCCGAACTACCCCTCACCACGCGGACTGCTCGACATCCCCGGCTGGCAGCAGATGGACCCAGGCTCCGCCGCTCAAGCCGTCGAGGTCTCCGCCTACCCCGACCGCTATCGCAACTACGAACCCGTCGCCGAGAGCATCCTCACCGCCCTCACCAGTAGTAGCGGGCCTGGAATCGGAGCAGGTGGTCCAGCGTCCGCGTCGTCGCGGGTGGTGTTCCCATTGCCGGAAGGCACCTGGGTGCTGACCTCTCCGTTCGGGATGCGGACGCACCCGATTACCGGGGAACAGAAACTGCACACCGGCACCGACTTCGCCGCACCCGACGGTACCCCGATCCTCGCCGCCGCCGATGGTCTGGTCACCGTTGCGGAGTTCTCCGGGGGCTACGGCGGACTCATCGTCATCGAGCACACCATCGACGGCCAGACCGTCGCGACCGCCTACGCGCACATGTGGCAGCACGGCATCCATGTCCACGCCGGAGACCGAGTGAGCGCCGGGCAGCACATCGGTGATGTCGGCTCCTCGGGCATGAGCACCGGAGCCCACCTGCACTTCGAGGTCCGCCCCGCCGGCACAGGCGCCGAAGCCATCGACGCCGCCGCCTGGCTCAACCAGCACGGAGCCGCGAACCTCCCCACCGCGACCAGCGGATCACCAGCCGCCTGCAACACCGCCGGCACGCCCGGCGCACCGGGCGGTGTCGACGGAGACCCCGACCGGCTCGTCGACGATCCCACCACCAGCGGGCAGATCACCGCACGGATGCTGCACCTCTACCAGCAGACCCTCGCCGCGTTCCCCGACACCGGCTGGGGCTGCTACTCACCCCGCCCCGGCACGAAGTCCGAGCATCCCCTCGGACGCGCCTGCGACATCACCTTCGGCAACCAGATCGGCCAACGCCCCAACCCCGCGCAACTCGAAGCTGGGTGGCGAGTGACGAACTGGATGAAAGACAACGCCGACGTACTCGGCGTCCAGTACCTCATCTGGCAAGGCCAAATCTGGTCCCTCGCCCGCGACGCCGACGGCTGGCGACCCTACAACGGCGGCGGCATGCACGACCCCGCCTCCATCACCGGCGGCCACTACGACCACCTCCACGTCACAGTGAAAGTGGGTGCGTGATGGGCGTCTTCCCCGACTTCGACGGCCTGGGCGGCATCGGAGACCTCCGCGCCGTCGTCGGAGCGCTCCTGACCTTCGTCCTCATCGTCGCCGTCCTCATGCTGATCGTCTCCGCGATCGTCTGGGCCATCGCGACCGCCCACGGCAACTACGCCACCGCCAGCAAAGGCCGAACCGGAGTCCTCGTATCCCTCGGTGCCGCCGTCCTCGCCGGAGCCGGCGTCACCTGGATGAACTGGCTCCTCAACCTCGGCCAGCAACTCTAGGTCTCCAGACCCCGCGGAGCCGTCGCTGTGGCATCGACACAGTGTGAGTCACGTGAAGGCCGTATCAATCTTTTGGTTGATCTTTGTTTCAGCCTCTTCCGCGATGTTCAGAATCGCCGTGCCTGGTGAAGTTGATGGCATGGCAGATTCTCTGGCTCGTTCGCGCTTCTCTGATCGGTTGACCTCGCGTAGAGGCGCGTGGATCGCTCTCGGTGTCGCTGTGCTCGTGATGGTGTTGTTGTTCGGCGTCTTCGGCGGCGCGCACGCACCGGCGCGCACGGGGCAGGCTCCGGTGGGGTCGGAGTCGATGCAGGTGAGCGAGCTGATGGAGCAGTTCCCGAACGCGGATCGCCAGTCGGTGCTCGTGGTGGCCTCCCGCGAGGATGGAGCGGAGCTCTCCGACGCGGATGTTCAAGCCCTCACGGGTCTGCTTCCGGTGCTCGACGCGCAGTCGGCAGGTGAGTCATCGGGGCCGATGGTCAGCGAGGACGGGCGGGCTGCGGTGCTCGTCACTCCGATCACCGTCGGTGCGGACAATACCGAGACTGCGGAGGTCATCAAGGAACTCCGCGGCGAGGTCAGCGCGAACGCCCCGGCCGGACTGGTGCTGCACGTGACGGGTGGCCCGGCGTTCGGCGCGGATGTTGCGGCGGCGTTCGAGGGCGCGGACTTCACGTTACTGCTGGTGACGATCCTGATCGTGGCGATCCTGTTGATCGTCACCTACCGTTCGCCGGTGCTGTGGCTGCTCCCGCTGATCGTGGTCGCCCTCGCCGATGGGCTCGCGGGCCGGGTCACTGCGGCGGCGGGGTCGTTCTGGAATCTGGAGTTCGATGCTGGCATCGTGAGCGTGCTCGTGTTCGGCGCGGGAACGAACTACGCCCTGCTGCTGATCTCCCGGTATCGGGAGGAACTGCAGCGCACCGAGGATGATCGAGTGGCGCTCAGCACGGCGTGGCGCAAGACGGTGCCCGCGATCCTCGCCTCGAACTTCACGGTGGTGCTCGCACTGCTCACGCTGCTGTTCGCGACGATCCCGATGACGCGCGGGCTGGGTGTTCCGGCCGCGCTCGGGCTGCTGATCGCGCTGGTCGCGGTGCTGTTCGTGTTGCCGCCGTTCCTCGCGGTGTGCGGACGCCGAGTGTTCTGGCCGTTCATCCCGCGACCGGGACAAGAAGCCAATCAGGGGCGGGCCTGGCGCGCGGTCGCCTCCCACGTGTCGGAGCGACCCGTGGCGAGTCTGCTGGCTGGGCTCGCGCTGCTCGCGGTCATGGCGACTGGACTGTTCGGCACCTCGGTAGGCCTGGACCAGTTGGAGAAGTTCCGTGTGCAGTCGGAGTCGGCGACGGGTTTGGAGATGTTGTCGGCGCATTTCCCGCCGGGTGAGGCGCAGCCGATCTGGATCATCACCGACAGCGAGGCTGCGGGCGAGGTGGCGTCCGCTGCAAGCGAGGTCGAGGGCGTCGTGCGCGCCCACCCCGCCGGCACCACAGATGACGGCTCGTTGACGAAGGTGATGGTGACCAGCGAGTACTCGCCTGGCACCGAGCAGAGCCTCGCTCAGATCACTGAGCTGCGAGACGCGGTGCACCCGATCAGTGGCGCGGAAGCGCTGGTGGGCGGCGCGGTCGCGACGGAGTTGGACGCGCGGGCCGGCAACGAGCACGACCTGCTGCTGATCGCGCCGCTGGTGCTCGCGGTGAGCTTCCTCGTGCTGCTGTTCTTGCTGCGCTCGCTGGTCGCGCCGGTTCTGCTGCTCCTGGTGAACCTCGCCAGCGCGGTCGCCGCGATCGGGGCGGGTGCCTGGCTGAGCCGGGTGCTGTTCGGTCAACAGGCCCTCGACCTCCAGGTGCCCATCCTGGCGTTCCTGTTCCTCGTTGCCCTCGGCATCGACTACACGATCTTCCTCGTCCATCGGGCACGCACCGAGGCCACGCGGCTGGGGACGCGTGCGGGCATGGTCGAAGCCGTCGCTCACACCGGCAGCGTCATCACGAGCGCCGGCATCGTGCTCGCCGCGGTGTTCGCCGCGCTCGGTGTCCTGCCGCTGGTCACCCTCGGACAGCTCGGCCTGATCGTCGGCATCGGCGTGCTGGTGGACACCCTCGTGGTGCGCACCGTGATCGTGCCCGCGATCTTCAGCCTCGCAGGGGATCGCATCTGGTGGCCAGGAAAGCTGCATGCCCGCCAGGGAGAATCGACTCATGAGTCTCGTACACCTTCCATTGACGTCCACTGACCCGCCCGGCCCGGCCGTCGCGGGGACGACGGTGCGGGCGATGACGATCGGTCAGCACCTCATGGCGGTCGTACTGACCGCCATCGGGGTCATCCGCGCGATCGGCGACGGGGTAGGGATGCCTGCGGCGATCATCTCGGGTGTCGCGATCCTCGGTTGGCACACCGCCGGCACGATCCTGCCGTCAAAGACCCACTCACGCAATCTGGCGGCGTGGTGGCTGCTCGGGTTCGCGGCAATCTGGATCGCCGCGGTCGCGGTCTCCGCCGAGTTCGTCTGGCTCGCGTTCCTGCTCTGGCTGCTCGCCGGGCACCTGCTGTCGCTCCGCTGGGGGCTGCTGTTCTCGGGCTTCGTGCTCGCGGTCGTGATCGTCGCGCCGATCCTGCACCACGGCACTACAAGCTACGCCAACATCTTCGGGCCGCTCATCGGCGGCATCTTCGCCTTCGGCATCTCACGCGGCTACCTGCAACTCCTCCGCGACGCCGCCGAACGCGAACGTCTCGTCACCTCGCTTACCCGAGCCCAGGCCGAGACCGCCGAGCTGCAAGACGAACTCGCGCTCGCCCAACGCCACTCGGGTGCCATCGCCGAACGCACCCGCATCTCCCGCGACATACACGACACCATCGCCCAGGCACTCTCCTCGATCCGACTCCTCGCCCACGCCGGAGCCGGCCGCACCGAGGACCCAGACGCAGCGCGCACCCTCGAACAGGTCGAGACCCTCGCCGGTGACAGCCTCGCCGATGTGCGCCGCATCGTCGCCGCGCTCGCCCCCGCGGAACTCGAAGACGACGCCCTCGCCTCCGCGCTGCAACGCATGCTCGACCGTATCCGCGACGAAACCGGGCTCCAAGGTGAGCTGCATGTGGACGACTCGATGCCGATCCTGCCGACCGAGGTCGAAGTCGCACTCCTACGCACCGCACAGTCGGCCCTCGCGAACGTGCGCCTCCACGCCAGAGCATCCCGTGTCGTCATGAGCCTCATCGACACCGACGACACCGTGCGGCTCGGCATCCTCGACGACGGCACCGGCTTCGACCAGCCCGCCTGGGAACAGGACGCCGACGCCGGATCGAGCTACGGCCTGCGTTTCATGCGAGCCCGCCTCCGCGAACTCGGCGGCGGCCTCGACATCGAGAGCACCCCCGGTGAGGGCACCGCCCTCTCCATCCACCTCCCGATCCGTCCGGGCCAAGCCTCGGCCACCGTTGCCGCCCCCACCACAGAGGAGATGCCATGACCACCACCGTGCTTTTGGTCGACGATCACCCGGTCGTGCGCAGCGGGCTCCGTGCGGTACTCGATGCGGCGGAGACTCTGCAGATCGTCGGGGAAGCCGCCACCGGCGAGGAGGCACTCGCCCTGGCAGCACATCTGCGCCCCGATGTGGTGCTCTGCGACTTGCGCCTCGGCAACGGCATCGACGGCATCCAGACCACGACCGCGCTCCGCGCCCTCGACCCCGCCCCTGCGGTGCTCATCCTGACCACCTTCGATCGCGACGCCGAAATCCTCGGGGCAATCGAAGCAGGCGCAGCGGGCTACCTCCTCAAAGAAGTCGACCCCGACGTCATCATCGACGGCATCCAGAGTGCCGCAGCCGGCGACACGGTACTCGCCCCCGATCTCGCCTCCCGCGTGCTCAAGGGCATGCGCAGCCCACTCCCACGTCTCACCGACCGCGAGATCGACGTGCTCCGTCTCCTCGCAACCGGATCGGCGAACAAAGAGATCGCCCGTGCCCTCTTCGTCACCGAGGCCACCGTCAAGAGCCACCTCGTCCACATCTTTACCAAGCTCGGGGTTGACAGCCGCTCCCGCGCGATCCACGTCGCGCAGGAGACCGGTCTGATCTGACCGCGACCAGACATCCGCCCATCGAAAGGAACCCCTGACCCGTGAAGAAACTGCTCAACGCCTCGTTCATCTACATGCTCGCCGGTGTCGCCTCCGGCCTGTTCTACCGCGAGTTCACCAAGCTCAACGACTTCCCCGAGGGCCAGTTCACGCAGCTCGGCCTCGCCCACACGCACCTGCTCACGCTCGGGTTCATCGTGTTGCTGATCGTGCTCGTCATCGAGAAGGTCTTCACGATCTCCCGCAGCCCGAAACTGTTTGCCTGGTTCTTCTGGCTCTACAACACCGGCGTGATCCTCACCTCCGCGATGCTCATCTGGCACGGCACCCTCACCGTCCTCGGCCGGGAATCGAACGCGATGATCGCGGGGATCGCGGGACTGGGGCACATCGCGATCACGGCAGGCATGATCGTCTTCTTCGTCGCACTCCGCCGCGCCGTCACCGGCCGCACGCCCGTGCCCGCCGAAGCCGCAGCGGCCTGACCCTGACCATGACCACCGCACCGACCGCCCAGGAGAGCGCACCGACCCGGCGGGAGTGGCTCGGCCTCGCCGTCCTGTCCATCGGGCTCGGCCTCATCGTGCTCGACGGCACGATCGTCGGTGTCGCGCTGCCCGCCATCATCGGCGACCTGCACCTCGACCTCACCGACGCGCAATGGGTGAACAGCCTCTACGCCGTGCTACTCGCCGCCCTCCTGCTCTCCACCGGGAATCTCGCGGACCGGTGGGGGCGCAAGCGGCTCTTCCTCGCAGGTCTCATCGTGTTCGTCGCCGGCAGCCTGCTCGCCGCCGCCGCGTCGACCGCGGGGGTACTGATCGGGGCGCGTGCGGTGCAGGCGGTCGGGGCGGCGTTCATCATGCCCTCCACCCTCTCCACCGTGAACGCCGTGTTCCGGGGTAAGTATCGTGCCGCGGCGTTCGGGGTATGGGGCGCCGTGATCTCCGGCGCTGCCGCCGTCGGCCCACTCGCCGGTGGTGCGCTCACCCAGTGGGCCTCGTGGCACTGGATCTTCCTGGTGAACCTCCCACTCGGCGTGCTGGTGTTCGTCGCCGCGCTCTTCACCGTGCCCGAGACCCGCGGTGAGAAGAAACGCCCCGGCGTCGATGTCGACGGCGCACTGCTCAGCGCCATCGGATTCGGGGCACTCGTGTTCGCCGTCATCGAAGGCCCCGACCTCGGCTGGTGGACCCCGAAGAACGACCTCACCGTCTTCGGATGGGTATGGCCGAAAGATGCAGCGATCTCTGCCGTGCCCGTCGCCTTCGGGATCGCCGTGGTCGCGCTGGTCTTGTTCGTGATCTGGGAACGACACCGCGAGAAGGTGCAGCGCGCCGCGCTCCTCGACCTCGGCCTGTTCTCGTTCTCCACGTTCTCGTGGGGGAACCTCACCGCCGCGATGGTCGCCGTCGGCGAGTTCGCGATCATCTTCGTCCTCCCGCTCTACCTCATCAACGCCCTCGGCCTCGACGTCATGGGCGCCGGCCTCGTGCTCGCCGCAATGGCCGTCGGCGCGTTCCTCTCCGGTGCCGCGGCCCGACATCTCGCCGCGAAGTTCGGCGCACCCGGAACCGTGCTCATCGGTTTAGGCCTCGAAGTCGCAGGCGTCCTCGTCCTCGCCCTCATCCTCGGGCCTGCGACCCCGGGCTGGCTCATCGCGATCCCTCTGGTCGTCTACGGTCTCGGCCTCGGCCTCGCCTCCGCGCAGCTCACCGGCACCGTCCTTCGGGACATCCCCGTCGACGTCTCCGGACAGGGATCGGCCACCCAGAGTACCGTCCGGCAGATCGGTTCCGCCCTCGGCACCGCGTTCGCCGGAGCGACGCTCTCGATCTCCCTTGCGCTCACCCTCCCCACCGCCCTCGGCCGCGCGGGACTCACCGGCCCGGAGGCCGACTCGCTTGCGGACGCCACCCGGCAATCGGCGGGCACCACGATCATGCAACTCCGCGAACAGGGAAGCAGTAGTAGTCTCGGCGATCAGACCGCAACGGCTGTCGACGCGCTCACGAGCGGATTCGCCGATGCGACCCGCTGGGCGCTCCTGATCGCCACCGTGTTCCTCGCGCTCGGGTTCGTCGGCGCCCTGCGCCTGCGCCGTGCATCGGTTTCGACTCCCATCAACCCGTCAGCACAAGAGGCTCATTCTTCATGACCACGACAGAGAAACCCCGGACCCTCAGCCCGCGCTTGCTCTTCCGGAGCTTTGCCGTCGCAGAGATGTTCACCTGGGCCGGTCTCATCACGGCGCTCGTTCTCCGCGCGTTCGATGTCGCCAACCTCGTCCCGATCGCCGGAGGTATCCACGGATTCGTCTTCCTGTGCTACTCCGCGACCACGATCTTCGTATGGGTGAACCAGAGATGGCCTCTCCGACTCGGACTCACCGGGCTGCTGCTCGCGATCGTCCCTTTCGCCACGGTGCCGTTCGAGATCGTCGCCGATCGCAAAGGGCTGCTGACCGGCGACTGGCGGCTCGCGCCCGGAGGTGAGGTACCGCACGGGTTCATCGAGCATGTCCAGGCCTGGGTACTACGACATGTACTCCTGTCGATCATCCTGCTGATCCTGCTCGTGACGACGCTCTTCATCACCCTGCTCTGGCTGGGGCCACCCGTGCCCCGTGACTAAAAGCAGCCGACAAAGCGCCGACTTAGTGGCCCCGTAAAGCGTGCTACTGGCGGGAGTTGTCAGCAACCCGTAGGTCAGGTTCGCTGGCTGTGGTCTCCGCTGGCCTGCGGAACAGGGTTTGGCGGGTGCACCTGTGGCGTGTACCCGTCTGCGAGTTCGTGGGCGGGCCGCCCGTCGCCAAGGAGACCTACCGTGTTCGATCTGCTCGTCAACGTCATGTCCGCGCCGCTGCTGGTGCCGATGGACATCAACATCGACCCCAACACCAATGGTTTGCCGGGGATCAACCAGCTGCGCACCATCGTCGGCGCGGTGATGACAATCGGCCTGATCCTCAGCGTCCTCGCGCTGATCGTCTCCGCGATCGTGTGGGGCTTCGGCGCCAACAGCAGCAACCCGCACCTCGCCTCGCGCGGAAAGATCGGCGTGCTCGTCTCCTGCGGCGCGGCCGTGATCTGCGGTGCGTCGGTGACGCTCATCAACTTCTTCTGGAACGTCGGCCAGCAGGTCTGACCCGGCCGTCGTCGAGAGCTGGAGTTCGAGATGGGCGTGTGCGACGTTCCCGTGATCTCATCGGTGTGCGATGCCGTCGGCGAAGGAGCCGCTTCCTTAGTTGCGGCCCCTTTCGACTGGCTCGCCCAGGCAATGGGTGCCGCCGCCGGGTGGCTGTTTGAGGCGGTCTGGTCGGTGTTCGACACCACCACCCTGGTAGATGTCACCAAGCCCGGCTACGTCGCCGTCTACAACCTGCTGTTCGGCATCGCGGTCTTCGTGATGCTGATCTTCTTCTGCCTCCAACTCATCACCGGGTTGGTTCGCCGCGACCCCACCGCGCTCACCCGCGCCGCATTGGGGCTGGCGAAATCCGTCCTCGGATCGTTCGTGGTCATCACGCTCACGGCGCTGTTGCTGGAAGTCGTCGATCAGCTGTGCATCGGGATCGTGCAGGCCGCCGGGGAGACCACCGAGTCGATGGGCGACAAGATCGCCCTCCTCGCTGCCGGACTGGTCGGCATCAACATCGCCGCCCCCGGCGTCGGAGCGATCATCACCATCTTCATGGCCGGCCTCGCCATCACCGCCGCCGCCATCGTGTGGCTCTCCCTGCTCGTCAGGAAGGCGCTGCTGCTGGTCGCGGTTGTGTTCGCTCCGCTCGCGTTCAGCGGAGCATCCTGGGACGCCAGCCGGGGATGGATCGGGAAGTGGGCGATGTTCGTCGTCGCCCTGATCTGCTCCAAGCTCGTCCTCGTCGTCATGTTCCTGGTCGCGATCACCCAGGTCTCCGCACCCATCGACGCCGACCTGGCGTCGGTCAGCGATCCCATCGCGGGGATCGTGCTGATGGCGATGGCCGCATTCGCGCCGTATCTGACCTACAAGTTCATCGCGTTCGTCGGGTTCGACATGTACCACGCAATCGGCTCCGAACAGGACGCCAAGAGCGCCCTCAACCGCCCGATCCCGGTCCCGTCAAAGCCGCAAGGCGGCGCAGACCCGAAGAAGGTACTCGACGGGGCAGGTGGCGGCGGCAACTCCGGTGGGGGCGCTGGCGGAGGGAGCGGGAGCAGCGCGCCACCGCCGCCGAAGACCCCGGTGCCGACACCTGCCGCGAGCAGCGGAGGCGCGGCAGGCGGTGGAGGTGCCGCAGCCGGCGGAAGCGGAGCAGCCGCAGCCGGCCCCGTGGCCGCGGGCGTGGTGATTGGAGCGAGCGTCGCCAAGGGCGCCGCCACAGCCGGACCGAAGGCCGGGACTGCACTGGGAGCCCAGGGCGAGCACGCCGCCGACGCTGCCGCGCAGACACCACCACCGCCCGCAACACCAGCGGTGGCACCGCCGTCGAGCCCCGCGCCGCGTCCGCCAAGCGCCGATCCGTCACCGCCGCCGCCTAAGCAGCCCCCGCCGCCTGCGCCACGCCCGACGAAGGAGTAGACGATGAGCAGCACGAACAACGACCGGCAGACTGCGGGCGAGCTGGTGCCGGTGAAGTTCTCCCGCCTCACCCGCCGCGGTGTCCTCCTCGGCCTGTCGCTGACGCAGCTCATCACCCTCGCCATCGGCGGAGCGACGTTGATCGGCGCGTTCTACGCCGGAGGTGGGATGCTGCTGGCCTACACCGCACCGATCTGGGTACTCGCCTCCGCACTGACCTGGATTCCCATCGCGGGCCGACCGATCGTGGAATGGCTGCCCATCGCCTGCTGGTGGCTGTGGCGCACCACCGGCGGGCAACTGCTGTACCGGCGCAGGATCGTCGTGCCTCGCCCCGTCGGCACGCTCGCGCTGCCTGGCGACATGGCGCGGCTGCGGGAGTACACCGACCCCGACACCAGCGCGGGGATGATCCACGACCCGCACGCCGCCACCCTGACCGTGGTGTGCGAGGTCACCCATCCAGCGTTCGTGCTCCTCGACCCCGGCGAGCAAGAACGCCGCGTCACCTCCTGGGGCCGAGTCCTCGCCACCGTCTGCCGGTCCGGTCGCATCGCGACCCTGCAAGTCCTCGAACGCACCCTCCCAGACTCCGGCACCGGCCTCGCCGAATGGTGGGCCACGCACGGCACCCCCGACGGGTCATGGGCAGCCGACACCTACGCAGAGTTGATCGAACGTGCCGGGCCCGCCGGCGAGCGCCACGCCACCACCCTCTCGCTGTCGCTCGACATGCGGGCCAGCGCCCGGCAGATCAGAACCGCCGGCGGCGGGATACGCGGTGCCGCCGCCGTTCTGCGGCAAGAGATGAACACCCTCGTCGCCGCACTCCGCTCCGCCGACCTCGCACCGTCGGGATGGCTGACACCGGGCCAGATCGCGGTCATGCTGCGCTCGGCATACGACCCGGCCATCGCCGCGACCCTGGAACGCCACGGTCGGCTCGGCCAGTCGCTCGCAACTGCGGGACCGGTCGCAGTAACCGAGACCTGGGGCCGGCTGCGCACCGACTCCGCCCACCACGCGGTGCTCTGGGTCAGCGAATGGCCGCGGTCGCTGGTGTATCCGGGGTTCTTATCGCCGGTGCTGCTGTCCACCGGTATCCAGCGCTCGTTCTCGCTGATCTGCACCCCGATGCGCTCCGACCAGGCCGCCCGAGACATCCGCAAGAAGAAGGTCGAGCACATCTCCGACCAAGCCCAACGCGCGAAGATCGGCCAGATCGAAGACGCCTCCCAGACCGCCGAGTACCACGACGTGCTCCAACAAGAAGCCGACCTCACCGCAGGACACGGCATCCTCCGCTACACCGGCCTCATCGCCGTCTCCGCACCCACCGTGGAGGAACTCGACGCTGCAGTCGCCGCCATCGAGCAAGCCGCGATCCAGGCGTCCTGCGAGACCCGACTCCTCGTCGGACAGCAAGCCGCCGCCTTCACCGCCACAGCGCTCCCGCTCTGTCGCAAGGTGTAGCGGCTATGCGGACGGCAACTCAGCAGCAGAGGCAATGGCAGCCCGAGCTTCGGTCCGGCCAGAAGCGCCATCTGCGATCACAGTCACCAGGGCATCGATGCTTTCGTGGTCGGCGTCAGCAGGGAACATCCACTGGACGTCACTTCGTTCTGTAGTGACGCCGATGGTTGGCCGCACTCGCTCTCCGTGATTCGTTCTCGGACGTACGTACTTCACCTCATCGAGTGGGTACGTGGTGCCGAGCTCGCCACGACGTAGAAGCGCCTTCGGTGTCGCGGTGACGATTCGACGGTCTGTCACCACGACAAAGGTGCTGGACGTGAGCATTTCGGCCATCGCGCCGGCCCTTCCGGGGGCGAGCGCGTCCCAGGCCGTATCGACACGCTTGGCTAGGAGCACTGGCACCACTCCTGCGAGGTTGTGTGCGCCGGTCTCGTACGGGAACGCAATGCTGCGGAGTTGTTCACCGTCTTCCAGGAACCACCGAAGCACGTGCAGATAGGGATCAAGATCGAGCCCTTCAGGTGCGCACACCGTGGCCGGCACTGCTGGCATCTCGACTGCTGGCTGGAGCATGTCGGCCAGGGGCTCGATGGCTTCGAGGAGCTGCTTGCACGTGAGCTGAGACGCCTTTGCATCCTTCCTCTTCTTCGTGAGAGGCACGGTAGCGCGACCGGGGAGCTCGGCGATGATCCGCAACTCACGCACGAGTGACTCGGTCAACGAGCGGATTTCGGAGAGCGACTCGTTGATCTCGGCGGGAGTGTTCCGGGCGATCCGGTCGAAGAGCTGCGCTTCGCTCTCGTCATTGGTGCTTCGTGTTCTGGCGAGGGCAGCCCGGACCGCCTGATACTCCGCGTGGGTCTTCAGCGAGCTGAGCAACGCGTAGGTATCGAAGACGATTGCTTCGGCGTTGGCTTCGAGGTACTGGCGGCGAGCGCGACCCTCCACCTTCCCGAGTTCCTGGACGTGGCCTGCCACGTTCTTTCGATACAGCTTCAGTTGCTTGCGGATGTTGGGGCCGCTGGGAGCGATGGGCTCCCAGACAGAGTCTGTGATGGCGTCGAGTTCGCGGGTCTCCTTGACCGCCTCATCGACGGACTCCGCCAGTCCTTCAAGCTCCGCCCATTGCTCGTTACGGATGGCTTTGAGCGTCTGCGTCGTGAGCTGGATGTTGGTACGAACGAGGCCGGAAATCTCGCCGAGCTGCATTTGGAGCGCGATCATGGCGACTGCCGGGCCGATGGCTGCGATCGCTGTAGCGGCTGTCATTGAAGCGGGGATGAAGCGTGCCTGGGCGACCAGCTCGCCGTTCTTGAAGATCGCCCCGAGCTTGGCGCCGTCCTTTGCTGCCATCTGTCCGCCGCTCTTCAGCAGGGACAGCGTGGCGTCGTTGACGCGGAAGAGGCCTTGCGCGCTCGATACAGCTTCCGCAACGTTTCCGACGATGGTGCCTGCGTTGCCGAGGGAGCCAAGGGCGGTGGAGAGCTGGGCGCGGTCAAAGGAAGGCACCATGTCGAGGCTGATGAGTTCAAGACCGTCGGGGACTTCGCCGAATACGACTGCGACACCTGGTGTCACCTCGACGAGGGTCGTGGACGTCGCGAGTTCAAGCGCGTCGGACCTGATCTGACCATCTTCTTTGGCCTGCCCGTCAATGGCCTCGTCGCTACCGGACTCGTCGCGCGCGTCGTCCATGTGGGCTCTCCTTCTCGCCGGTGACTGCCTTGTGCCTCCCTCCGACGCCTCCGTCAAGTATGTCAGCCGCCTCCGACAGCACCGGGGTGCTAGGCAGCGCACCTCCTCATCACACGACTCCCGAGGAGGCCGACCATGCCCACGTTCTTCGATTCGACTGCTGACGCTGCTGAGGCGTCCGAGGCGCTGCGGGGATTGGCTCACGCAAGCCGAGGTTTCGATCAACCCGCGGAGATGTACGGGGTGATCGGTGACCTGTCCTCGGGGATGCGGTCGCTGCGGCAGGTGCTCGACCAGATCGCTGATGCCCACGAGCGCAAGGCCGCGCACGCCTTCAACGATGACGGAAGTCACGAGGCGGGAGCGCGGGACGCGCTCGCTGCGGCGGAGGAGCTGCACCAGGCGGCGAACCTCGTCGACCGGGCCTACGACCGGCTCGCCGAGGGTTTCATCGCGGCCGGCAAGATCGCTTGGCACCCTGACCCCGCCGTCGAGGAGGCCACGCCGTCCAGGTGGGTCAACGTGGTCTTCCTTCAGGGCGATGAGGCCGACAGGCCGTTGCGCATCCTGGGCGAGCTGGGGCATGTCGATGCGGTGGACTACCTCGCGCAGTGGGACTACGGCGACGAGACCACCCAGGCTGCGCTGGAGAACGGGTACGTCTACGACGTGCCCGGCGAAGGAACCAACGACCAGGTGGCGATCTCGGGCGATTACGCGCTGATCATCAACCCGCACCTCGGCTACGTCTCGCTGCTGCGCCGCTACACCGAGCCCGACGCCGATGCTCAAGAAGCCGAGCAGGCTGGGCCGTCTCCGATGCGGGATGGTCCGGAGTTGCTGGTGTCGTACTCGTCGCCGGGTGCCCCGCAGCGGACCGACCTCCCGTCCTCGAAGCGGGTGGGGTCGTGGTTCGAGCCGGCGAAGATCGCTGCGGTGAAGCAGGCGCGGGGGCTGGGGCTGTGACCCAGGAGCGGGAGCGGCTGCACACCGCCGTTCTGGTAGCGCCGTCGAAAGAACGGCGGAAGCTCCGTAAGCAGCGCCGTCGCGCAGAGGCCCGGCTCCACGCCGAACAGCGCAAGGCCGCGCTCGTTGCCGCGAAGGCGAAGGCCGAGCAAGAGCGGGCCGAGCGGCGGGCCACGATCTACCTGCCGAAGGCCGGCGAACCAGGTGCCGCGCGGCTACGGACACCGGGCAGGTTCCATCTGACGCGGCATCAGGACACGTCGGCGACTCTGGCGGGTGCGTATCCGTTCGTCGCCGAAGGTGGCCTCGGTGCGGATGGGGTGTTCGTGGGTCAGGACCTGTACTCGGGTGGGAGCTTCGTCTACGACCCGTGGGTGCTGTATGCGCGCGGGATCATCACCGCCCCGAACGTGGTGCTGGCCGGGATCGTCGGCTCTGGGAAGTCGAGCCTCGCCAAATCGCTCTACACGCGGTCGTTGCCGTTCGGTCGGCGCGTGTACGTTCCCGGCGACCCGAAGGGCGAGCACACCGCGGTCGCCAACGCCGTCGGCGGACGCGCGATCGTGCTCGGCCACGGCCTCAACACCCGACTGAACCCCCTCGACGAGGGCCACCGGCCAGCGGGCCTCTCGGATGAGCAGTGGACCAACACGGTCGCGGCCAGGCGTCGTGACCTGATCGGTGCGCTCGCCGAGACCGTGCTCGCACGAGGGCTGTCGCCGCTGGAGCACACCGCGATCGACATCGCCCTGACCCAGACCGTGCGGGAGAACGACGTGCCGATCCTGCCGATGGTCGTCGAACGCATCCTGACCCCCAGCGCGGACGCCGACGGCAGGCTCGCAGAGGATGGGCGTCTGGTTGGTCACGCGCTGCGCCGTCTCGTAGCCGGTGACCTGGCCGGGCTGTTCGATGGGCCTTCCACCGTCAGGTTCGATCCGTCGTTGCCGATGATCTCCCTCGACCTTTCGCGGGTCACGGAGAACTCGACGCTGATCTCGGTGTTGATGACGTGCTCGTCGGCGTGGATGGAGTCCGCGCTGCTCGACCCGGACGGCGGGCAGCGGTGGGTGATCTATGACGAGGCTTGGCGACTCATGTCCCACCCGGCGCTGCTGCGGCGGATGGACGCGCACTGGCGACTCGCCCGGCACTACGGGATCGCGAACATGCTGATCTTCCACAAGCTCACCGACCTCGACAACGTGGGAGACCAAGGCTCCGCAATGCGATCACTGGCCAACTCGCTGCTCGCGAACGCGGAGACGCGGATCGTGTACCGCCAGGAGTCCGACCAGCTCGGCCCGACCGCGACCGCCCTCGGCCTGACCGGCACCGAGCAGCAGCTCCTGCCGAACCTCGGCGTCGGTCAAGGGCTGTGGCGGATCAAGGCCAGGAGCTTCGTCACGCAGCATCAGCTGCACCCGGCCGAGCTCGCTCTGTTCGACACCAGCAGCCGCGCAGCGGGAGGCCACCGATGAACCTCACCAGCCCCCGCCGACCTGACCCGAACGACGACGAGACCACGGCGCCGGTCGAGCTGCCCCACGTGCTCGTCACCGTCGCCGCCGACGGAACACTGACCGCGACCGTCGATGGAACACCCTTCCCAGCACCCGGCGAGACCGCGTGGACGCGGACGACGTTCGGGCCGCTGATGGATGCGATCACCAAGGATCGAACCGTCGCGGTGCGGGTGGAGGTGCGTGAGTGCGACGGGAGCGTCTTCACCGACATCATCCGCCCCCGCACACCCCGACGCGCCGCACCCCTGTCTGAGAAGCCGGTGCCGGAGACGCGGCGGAGTCGTCACGCACGCCGGGTGCCGCGCTTGATGGAGGTCACCGCCGACGGGTTCGTCCCCGGCGAGGATGTCGCCGTCGCTGTGATCGTCTCCCACACCGACGCCACCGGTCTCGGCGAGGCCCGCGCGCTCATCGACCTCGACACCCTCCCCGACGCCGCGGGGCAGGAAGTCATCCTGCTCGGGCGCATCTCGGGCACGTTCACGGTGCGGCGGCTGACATGAACCAGCGACAAGCAGGCGGCATGGGCGACGAACTCACCAACGCCGTCCTCATCGGGCTGATCGGCATGTTCGGCATCGCGCTCATCCTGCGCGCAGCCGGCAGCGTCACCGCGTTCCTCACCGGACTGCCACAGCCCGACGCCGGCCCCGCCGCGGGCCTCAGAGTGCTGTTCAACCCCGCCGACCCCGCGACCGCACTCGGCGCCGATGGGCTGGACCCGATCCTGTACTGGCTCGTCAGTGCAGTCATGCTCGGCGGGCTCGCCGCCGCCGCGGTGTGGCTGTGGATCAGGCTGCGCCACCACACCAGGAAGACCGAGACCGACCCGCACCGCCTCGCCGGGATCGCCACCAGCCAGGAAGTGAAAACGGCCGCGTCAGCGAAGGCACTGCTACACCGTGCTGGGACGCTGCGGCCGTCGCTGGAATCCCCAGTCCCGGAGGATGTCGGCTACCTGCTCGGAGCCAGCCGCAGCACGAAGGTCTGGGCATCGGTCGAGGACTCGATCCTGCTGATCGGGCCACCCCGCTCCGGCAAAGGCCTGCACGTTGTCATCAACGCGATCCTCGACGCACCCGGCGCGGTCGTCACCACCAGCACGAGGCCCGACAACCTCACCGCCACCCTCCGCGCCCGTCGCCGTCGCGGCGGGCCGGTCGCGGTGTTCGACCCGCAACGCCTGGCCGCGGGCATCCCTGCCGGGCTGCGCTGGTCGCCCGTGCGCGGCTGCCACGACCCGCTGACCGCGATGATCCGCGCCAACGGCCTCGCCGCCGCAACCGGCCTCGCCGCTGGCGGGGTGGAGTCCGGAGGCTTCTGGGAAGGCAAGACCCGCACCGCACTACAGAGCCTGCTGCACGCCGCCGCACTCGACGGCAGACCACCAGCCGAACTGTTCCGCTGGACACTCGACCCCTCGGCCGCGTCCGAAGCGGTCGCGATCCTCAACTCCCACCCGAACGCGGCGATGGGATGGGACGACTCACTAGCCGCGATGATCGACGCCGACCCCAAGACCCGCGACAGCATCTGGCAAGGCGTCTCCCTCGCCCTCTCCGCCCTGGCCGACCCCCGCGTGCTCGACGCGGTGTCACCCGGACCGCACGAGCAATTCGACCCCGAGTCGTTCCTCACCGAACAGGGCACCCTCTACCTGCTCGCCACCGGCGCCGGCGCGGGCGCGTCCGCGTCGCTGGTCGCGGCGTTCGTCGAAGACCTCATCGAAACCGCCCGCCGACTCGCCGCCCGCTCACCCGGAGCCCGACTCGACCCGCCGCTGCTGCTCGCACTCGACGAGATCGGGAACCTCGCACCCCTGCCATCGCTCCCAACGCTCATGGCCGAAGGCGGCGGCACCGGCATCACCACCATGCCCGTGCTGCAATCTCTCGCCCAAGCCCGCGACCGGTGGAGCGAGCACCAAGCCGGCGCGATCTGGGACGCCAGCATCGTCAAGATCATCCTCGGCGGCGCCTCCAACAGCCGCGACCTCCAAGACCTCTCCACCCTCATCGGCGAACGCGACGAGTACACCGACAGCATCACCCTCGGAGACCGAGGCACCCGATCCAACCAACGCTCCATCCGCCGCGTCCCGATCCTGCCACCAGACCGCATCCGCACCCTGCCCTTCGGCACCGGCATCACCATGCTCCGCTCCGCACCACCCATCGTCACCGACCTACGAGCCTGGCCCACCCGACAGGATGCCGCGCAACTCCGCGGTGACCGCGCCGAACTCGAAGCACTCCTGCGCCGCCCCGCACCCTGACAACTCTGGGCGCCGGGGCGCACCTGCCTGACACAGCGACCACGTGCAGCTGGCCGCCCAAGTTCAGGAGGACGCCATCATGGCCATTCACACCCAGGAATCACTGTCTGGCTTCATCGCCTCGGAGCCGTTGCTCACCGAGACGGCCAAGGGCGACGCGAGGTTCTTCGCCCGCATCGGCAAGGAGCACTTCCGCCGGGAGGAAGACGGCTCGTTCACCCAGACCGAGACCACCTACCACCACCTGGTGATGTTCGGGCGGTCGGCCGAGCATGCGCACGCGAACTTCGCCCAGGGCGACAACTTCGTGGCCGAGGGCTACACGCGTCCGGTCAGCTACGAGCGCAACGGCCAGGCGATCGAGGGAGAAGAGTTCATCGCCAAGAAGATCGGCCACGACGCCGCGCGAACCCGCTACGAGGTGGACCGTACCCCGCGCAACTCGGCCGGACGAGACGCAGCCGCCTACGAGTCGCCGCAGCGAACGACCGGGGCGGCACAGGCCGCGACGGTCAGCATGTGAGTTCGGGAGCCAGACGATGACGAACGATCAGCACGAAGACCCCACGGCGCCCGCTGTCCCCGTTGGTCCGTCCGAGGTGGATGAGCCCGACGTGTTCGACGGGCCGCCCCGCGTCACCAACGCCGACATGCCCGAGCCGCCTCACCCGGTGAACTGGAACCTGCTGACGGCTCACGAGCTGGAGCAGGAATGGCTCGCGCTGAACCAGTGGGTGGACTGGCTGCGCCGCACCTACGGACTTCAGGTCTCGGTGATTCCGCCGTTCTGGCATCACCATCCGGAGATGGTCTGGGAGTTGTCGGCACTTCACCTGCATTGGCTTGGTGCTTACGACCCCGAGCAGAACGCGTCCGCGCCTCTCGGTTGGCATCGCGACTTCGCCGACGCGCGAGAACGCCTCCGCTACTGGGTCACCGCCTGCAGCACGCGCGGGGACCGCGACCGTCCCACCCGGCAGGCCGCCTGGCCCGGCGAAGAGCCCGCCCCCGCGATCCAGGAGGTGAAGTTCGACGACAGGGACGAAGAGTTCGTGGACTTCGTGATCGCCCAGGTCCGCAAGCGGCAGGAAGCCGAAGACGAGTACTACGCCAGTCTCGCCGACGACGAGGGTCCGTAGACCGATGAGCCGCTATGCCAAGAAGACCGACCGTCGCCCCTACGAGGAGCGGTCGTTCTCCGTCCGGGCCGTGCATCGCGACCGTGCCGACCTGCACAAGCTCGCCGAAGTTCTCATCCGGCTGACGTTGCAGGAGACAGGTGAGAGCCGAGCCGCCCGCGAAGCGGTCCGGGTGCCCGACACCTACCGGGCGGCTCCCGATGGCCTGGCCGCCTCAGAGTCCGCCCGGTAGGATGAACCTTGCAAGCCTCGCAACGCGGGGCGTTGTGGCCCAAACCTCGTCATCTGGCGGGCAACACGCACCGAGACCATCGGGTCTCGCCCTACAGCCTTCACCGGCTGCTCTCACGATCAACGCCCCTCCCACCGCAGTGGGAGTGCGAGGGTCGAACCGCGTGAGAGTGAGCCCCCGATGACCATCATTGCCGACGATCCGGCAGCCAGCCTCATCGACCCGCCCAAGACCGCGGCTGCCGCCGTGTCGTACCTGCGGGTCTCAACCCGCGAGCAGGCAGAGAAGGGCGGCACCGACGAAGGATTCTCGATCCCAGCCCAACGCGAAGCGACCAGGCGCAAGGCCGAACAGCTCGGCGCTGGCATCGTCGAAGAGTTCGTCGACGCGGGAGCCTCAGCCAAGTCGTCCGACCGGCCCGAGCTCATGCGGATGATCCAGTACGTCAAGACCAACAAGGTCGCATACTGCATCGTCCACAAGGTCGACCGGCTCGCCAGGAACCGCGCCGACGACGTGAGCATCCACCTCGCACTCCAACAGTGCGGGGTCATGCTCGTATCCGCGACGGAGAACATCGACGAGACCCCGTCGGGGATGCTCCTGCACGGCATCATGTCCACGATCGCCGAGTTCTACTCCCGCAACCTCGCCACCGAAGTCACCAAGGGCATGACCCAGAAGGCCATCGGTGGCGGCACGAACGGACGAGCACCCATCGGTTACCTCAACGTCCGCAAGCGCGACGAGTTGGGGCGCGAGCTCCGCACCATCGAACTCGATCCCGAGCGAGCACCGATGATCGAGTGGGCATTCAAGGCATACGCATCCGGGAACTGGAGCGTCAGCCAGCTCCACGACGAACTCACCTCGCGCGGACTGCGCAGCCTGCCCACGCCGAAGAGGCCGGCGAAGCCCTTGGCCGTGTCCACCATCCATCGCCTCCTGATCAACCCGTACTACAAGGGCGATGTCATCTACCGAGGCACCCGATACAAGGGCAACCACCCGGCGCTCGTGCCTGCCGAGGTCTGGTACCAGGTCCAGTCCGTGCTCACCGCGCACCAGTGCGCCGTCGAGGCGACCCAAGTCCACGGCCACTACCTCAAAGGCACTATCCACTGCGGCCAGTGCGGTTCGCGGCTCATCGTCTCCAACGCGAAGAACCGCCACGGCAACGTGTACTGCTACTTCGTCTGCTCCGGCCGACACTCCAAGCGGACCGACTGCACGCGCCAGGCGATGCTCATCGAGGATGTCGAGAAGCTCGTCGAGGACTACTACTCTCGCGTGCAGATCACGCCGGCTCAGCAGGACGCACTCGCGGGGATGCTCCACCACGAGTTCGACCGGCTCATGGCCGCCGAAACCGAGGAATTGGAACGCCTCACCACCAGCCGCGACCGGCTCGAAAGCGAGCAGGACCGGCTCATGCAGGCGCACTACGCCGACGCGATCCCGCTGACCGTGCTCAAGCGCGAGCAGGACCGAATCGTCGCCGAACTCGACAAGGTGACCCGACGTATCGACGCCCACTTCGGCGACTACGCCGACGCCCGCGCCCACCTCGACGACGCCCTCGGACTGCTCGCCAACTGCGCCGACATCTACGCCCGCTGCGACGACACCAACCGGCGGCTATGCAACCAGGCGTTCTTCACGAAGGTCTACATCGACGAGGACAACGAGCTGCGCGTCGAGCACAACCGGCCCTTCGAAATGCTCCTCGATCCGCAGGTCAACGCCAACGCTCTGACCTGGGCCGCAGACGCACACAAGGCCCGAACCTCCACCAACGTTTCCGTTGGCAAGGGTTCGAGCCTTGTGCGTGGGGTGGAGCTGAGGGGATTCGAACCCCTGACCCCTTGACTGCCAGTCAAGTGCGCTACCAGCTGCGCCACAGCCCCTTGCGATGAGAGAACCGTACACGGTCCGTTCGGGGGCCCTGCAACCGGGTGGTTCATCCGCGACCACCGGCCGGACCCGTCGGCGACCGGCGGCGGGCGAGCGACGAGGCCGCTCGCCCGCCGGCCCGCTCAGCCCTGGCGGAGGGCCTCCTTGAACCAGTTGCCGTTGCTCAGATCGATCTTCTGGCCGTTGATGGCGACGGTCGGCGTGCCGAACTGCCCATTGGTCTGCAGCGCCGGGTTCGCCGCGGCCTGGTTGGTCGCCGCCGTGATGGCGGCGGCATTCTGGTTGCCGGTGACACACGCCTCCCAGTCACCCGTGGCGCCCAGCGCCTTGCCCTTCTCCACCAGCTGAGCGGCGGTGAAACCGGCCCCGCCCTCGGCGGGCTGGGTGTCGTAGAGCTCCTTGTGGAACGCGGGCCAGATGCCCGCGGGCACCGCGCACATCCCGGCGTTCGCGGCCAGGGTCGAGTAGCCGGCCGGCTTGCTGTACCGGTCGAGGATCGAGGTCGAGTGGTAGTTGACCTTGATCTTCCCCTCGTTGAGCGCCGTGGCGAGCTGCGGTCCGTAGGTGGTCTCGAAGCGCTCGCAGACCGGGCAGAGGTAGTCCTCGTAGACGTCGATGGTGATCGGCGCGTTCGTCTGGCCCGCCGCAATGACGGTGCCGTCCAGCGCGACGGGATAGTTCGCGGCGACCGGCGCGGTGGGCGTGCGGCTCAGCCACACCCCGACGCCGACGGCCACCGCGATCACCAGGACGATCGCGACCAGGATGACCGAGGTGCGGTTGGCGCCGGCCAGCCCGCTCTTCTTCGGCGTGATGCCGGCCGCGGCCAGCCGCTGCCTGGCGGCCTGCTGGCGCCGCTGCCTCTCGTTCCGCGAGGCTCCGCCCACGTCAGTCCCTTCCTTCCCCCGACCGGACCACCGGCCGGGACTCGAGCCGTTCGTCGATCGAGAGCAGGGTGCGCGGCCGGACCAGCAACCAGCCCGCGAGCGCAAGGAACCCGGCGTCGCGCAGCAGCTCGCGTCCGTACGCGGTCTCACCAGGAGCAACCTGGCCCCCGCCGCCGAAACAGCCGCAGTCGATCGACAACCCGCGTACCCATGCCTGGGTCACGCCCACGACGAACACAAGAATCAGCAGGGCCGACAGGCCCGCGACCATCCGGGTTCCGATGCCGACGAGGAGCAGCAGGCCGAAGGCGATCTCCAGCCACGGAAGCACCTCGGCCACGATCCCCACCCAGCCCGACGGCAGCACGTCGTACGCCCGCACAGCGACATAGGTCTGGTCCGGGTCGAGCGCCTTGAGCGTGCCCGAGATCAACCACACGGCCGCGAGCCCGAGCCGGGCCACCGTTCCGACGATGTCGAGCACCTGCGCAGACCCCTGCCTCACGCGTTCAGCCTATCGACGCTTCCCGAGGGCCCCGACGCGAGCGGCTCCTGTCAGGACGACGGGCCGGTGTCGCGGCCCTGGGGACGCGGCACGGTCAGCCCATCGCTGACCGCGGCCGCCGCGGAGGCATCGACAGCGGCCGAGGAGCGGCCGGGCAGCGTCTCCGGTGCGCGCAGCCAGAACAGCAACGCCAGCGCCGACACCGCACCGGTCAGCACGAACGCCGCCGCGAACCCGCTCACCTCGGCCACGGCGCCGGCCAGCACCGGGCCGAGGATCGCGCCGACGTCGGCGGCCATCTGGAACCCGGCCAGCACCGGGCCGCCACGGGCCTTCGACCCGATCACGTCCGCGACGACCGCCGTCATCGGTGGGTTCACCAGTCCGCTACCGGCCCCGCAGACCATCGACACGACGAGAAACAGCGGCAGTGATCCGATCAGCCCGAGTACGCCTGTGCCCACCGCTGTCACCACCAGCCCGGCCATCACCGGCGGCCGGCGACCGTGCCGATCGGCGAGCCGGCCGGAGACCATCAGCGCGGCGGCGTTGCCCACCGCGAACACGGCGAGCGCGTAGCCGGCCCAGTCCTCGCGTTGGCGCAGTGCCTCGACCACGAACAGTGGCACGAGTGCGACCCGCACCCCGAAGACCGTCCAGCCGTTGGCGAAGCTGGCCGCGAGCGCGGCCCGGAAGGCCGGATGCCGCCACGCGACGCGAAAACTCGCCGCCGGGGCCGCGTCCGGATCGTTCGCGGGCGAGCCCCCGGTCCGGCCGCGCAGCATCAGCCCGGACAGCACCAGCGCGACGACCAGCGCGACCGTGTACACGAAGAACGGGGCCCGCAGACTGATCGTGACGAGCACCCCGCCGAGCATCGGGCCCGCGATGTTGCCGAGCAGGAACCCGGTGGCCCACATCCCGGAGGCCCGCCCACGCGCCTGGGGCGGCGCGAGCCGGACGAGCAGCGAAATGGCCGACACCGTGAACATCGTCGAACCGATGCCGCCGAACGCCCGGAAGAACAGCAGCTGCCAGTAGTCCGCGGCGAACGCGCAGGCACCGCTGGACAGCGCCGAGATGCACAGCCCGACCACGTAGATGCGCAGCTCCCCGAACCGGGCTACCAGCCGTCCGCTGATGGGCGCGAACCCCAGCCGGAACACCGCGAACAGGCTGATCACGAACGACGCGGCCGTGACGCCGACGTCGAAGCTGCGGGCGAAGGCGGGCAGGGCGGGAGCCACCAGGCCGAACCCGATCGCGATCACGAACGCCGCACCCACCAGCACCCAGATCTCCCGGGGCAGCCGCGTCCGCGCGGCGGTGGGTGCGTCCGAGTTCTCGTCGACGGCCACTCAGGTCCTCCTCGTGAAGTCCGTTAGCGACGCTACGGGATTCCGGACCGTCACGAATGCGAGGCTGGCGCGAAGCCGACGTGCGCACTCCGGACCTCGCCGGTCGGCGGGCACCGCCGAGGTCGCGAAGGCCGTCCTCGACACGCCGGGCGGCGGGTCGCAGATCGGGGCGCCAGGGTGGGGTTGTCCCGCCGCCGACGGTCGGGCCGACCCCCCCGGAAGGTAGGGAGAACAAGCTGGTCCGGGCTGGTGGCGCGGCGCAGGCTTTCCCCTGTCGGACGACAGTTCCGAGACCGCCGCCATCGACCCGGAGAGCCGAATCCGCCATGACCGTCACAGCCCTGCCCCCCGCGGGTCGGATCGGGACCGGCCCACACCCTGACGCCGACCTCGCCGGCTGGGTGCCGTCGCGCCATCACGCGACGAGCGCCGCTGGGCTGGTCCACGACGCCACCGCCCCGCTGCTCGCCGCACTGGAGGGCGCCGTCTCCGCGGCCGCCGCCCGAGGCATCAACGACACCGGCGCCCGCCGGATCGCCGATGCGCTACGGGAGGCTCGTATCGCACTCGACTTCGCCATCGTCGCCGCCGGTCACGCTCTCGCCGACCGAGAGATGCCCGTCCGCCCCTGATCGGTTGCGCCCACACGAGAGCGGCGGCCCCGTGTCCGGGACCGCCGCTCCTGGTGGAGGTGCCGGGAATCGAACCCGGGTCCTCCGTCGCGTCACAAGGGCTTCTCCGTGCGCAGTCCGCGTCGCCTCTACTCGGACCCATCGGTCATGCGAACCTGCCGATGTGACGATCCCAGTCGCTGTTCGATGTCCCGTGCGGCCCCGCGACCGAACCGCACGGTGAGTTCCCTAGCTGATGCCGGCTACCGGGTCGGGAACGCTCCCGGGCCGACAGCGACGCTCCTGCCTCAGGCGGCGAGGGCGTACGCAGTGCGCTTATCAGCGGCACTTATTTTTTTGCGACGCATGGTTAACGAGATCATCGTCGCCTTCCTCGACACGCTTCCCCTTGATCAACATCCGGAGTCGAAACCGTTCACCCCCTCGGTCTGCCCGAGCTGGACAGGACGCCGAGTATAACCCTCCCGGGGTCCCGGATCATTCCGGTTACAGCCCCAGCAGCCGCGCCGGCGTGCCGTACAGCACCGCCCGCAGGAAGTCCGCCCCGAGCCGGTCATCGGCCGCAGCCCAGCCCGCGATGGCCCTCAGCTGCTCCACATACGGATAGGGGATGTTGGGGAAGTCCGTGCCCAGCACCACCCGGTCCGCGACATCGACGAGACGTGCGGGCCAGTCCGGCGGCAGCGGCGCGGTGCGTTCGCTGAAGGCGGTGCCCACCATCGTCGTATCGAGATACACCCGCTCGTAGCGGCGCACCAGGTCGAGTGCCTCGACGAAGTCGGGCATACCGGCATGCGCGAGCACGGCCGTCAGTCGTGGATGAGCGGCGAGGACCTCGCCGAACACGTCGAGACCGGTGTGCGCGCCGGGAATCGGACCGTGCCCGCAGTGCACGATCGCGGGCACCCCGGCCTCGGCGAGCAGCCCCCACGCGGGGCTCAGCAACTCCTCGCGTGGATCGAACGCGCCGACCTGCACGTGCACCTTCACCGCCCGCGCCCCCGCCTCGAGGGCCGCGCCCAGGTAGTCGACGACGTCCGGCTCGGGGTAGAGCGTCGCGGTCGGCACCGCCGCCGGGGTGGCCTCGGCGAACTCGGTGACCCACTCGGTGAGCCAGCGACCCATTCCCGGCTTGTGCGGATAGACCAGCGGCGCGAACGCGCGCACGCCCAGCTTCTCCAGGGTCGCGACCCGGTCGGGTTCCGGGGTGCGATACCAGACTGGCCACGACGTGCCGTAATGCGTCTCGGCCTCGTCGAAATAGGCCCACACCTTGCGCATGACCTGCTCGGGCAGGAAATGCACGTGGGCGTCGACGATCCCGGGCAGGCCGAGCTCGGCGGTGAACCGGCGGACGTCGTCGTCGTCGACGGGCGGAACCGGCAGGCTCGTCGTCACCGCAACGCCCTCGCCCGGCCCTTGGCGGCCCGCCCGTACGCCCGCTGGATCTCCCGATCGGCGTCGCGCTTGGCGAGGTCGCTGCGTTTGTCGTAGCTCTTCTTGCCGCGCGCCAGCGCCAGCTCGCATTTGACCTTGCCATCGCTGAAGTACAGCGACATCGGCACCAGCGTCAGGCCGCCCTCGCGGATCTTGCCGATGAGACGTTCGATCTCGCCGCGGTGCAGCAGCAACTTGCGGGTCCGCCGCGGTTCGTGGTTGGTCCAGCTGCCCTGGGTGTACTCGGGGATGTGCAACCCGCGCAGCCACACCTCGCCGTCATCGACGGTGGCGAAGGCGTCGGCCAGCGAGGCCCGGCCGAGGCGAAGGCTCTTGACCTCGGTACCCATCAGGGCGATCCCGGCCTCGTAGGTGTCGAGGATGGCGTAGTCGTGTCGCGCCCGGCGGTTCTGCGCGATCACCTTGCGGCCTTTCTCCTTCACGCGTCCAGCCTACGTGGACAGGCGAAGGATCAGACCTTCACATAAAGTCGCAGCGTCACATACCCCGTGATGCCGGCGATGAAGGCGCCGATCGGCAGCAGGTACAGCGAGGTCTGGACGACGTCGAGCAGGCCGATCGGGGGGATCACGCCGTTCTGCGCGATACCTGCGAGCAGCTCGTCGATGAACAGGAACTTCGCCGCGATCAGCCCGATCGAGGCGAGCACGGCGCCGACGACGCCCGTCACCACCGCTTCGATGAGGAACGGCAGCTGGGTGTACCAGCGGGTGGCCCCGACGAGGCGCATGACGCCGACCTCGGCCCGGCGGGTGTAGGCCGAGACCTGAATCGTGTTGGAGATCAGCAGCAGCGCCGCGACCGCCTGCACGAGCGCCAGCGCGAACGTCACGTTGCGGACGCCGGCGAGGAAGTCGAACAGCTTGGCGACGACGGCGCGCTGGTCGATCACGGTGCGGACGCCGACCTGGTCTGCCATCGCCTGGCGCACCGCCTCGGCGCCGGCGTCCTGGTCGGTGAGCTTCACCCGCAGCGTCGCCGGCAGCGACTGCGGCCGCGCGATCTCGGCGATCGACTGCCCGGCGAACAGCTCCTGGAACCGTTCGTACGCCTGCTGCTGGCTCTCGAACCGTACCGACGCGACCAGCGGCGAGTTCTCCAGCGTCGCCTTGAGCCCGCTGCAGATGGGTTGGCTGCAATCGGGGTCGGCCGCCGACACATCCTGGGTCAGAGCGACCTGCACCTCGAGCCGATCGCTGTACAACGACTCGGTGGCGTCGATCGTTCGCACCGCAAGCAGGCCCATGCCGACCAGCCCCAGCGAGATCGCCGTGGTCAGGACCATGGCCACGGTCATCGTGACGTTGCGCCGCAGGCCGGTGAGGACCTCCCGCGCGACGAAGTCCGTCCGCATCGCTACCGCCCCACGCCGTAGACACCGCGCGACTCGTCGCGGACGACCTGTCCGAGGTCGAGCTCAACGACGCGGCGGCGCATCGAGTCGACGATGGAATGATCGTGAGTGGCCATCAGGACCGTCGTCCCGGTGCGGTTGATCCGCTCGAGCAGCAGCATGATGTCCTGGCTGATATCGGGGTCGAGATTGCCGGTCGGCTCGTCGGCCAGCAGAACCAGCGGCCGGTTGACGAACGCCCGGGCGATCGCGACCCGCTGCTGCTCACCGCCGGAGAGCTCGTGCGGCATCCGGTCGGCCTTGCCCTCCAGCCCGACCAGCTCGAGCACCTCGGGGACGACCTTGCGGATCGTCGCCCCCGGCTTGCCGATCACCTCGAGGGCGAACGCGACGTTCCCGCCGACCGTCTTGTTCGGCAGCAGCCGGAAGTCCTGGAACACGCAGCCGATGCGCTGGCGCAACCGCGGCACCCGGCGACGGGGCAGCCTCGCGACGTTGAGGTCGGCGACGAAGATGGTGCCCCTGGTCGGGACGTCCTCGCGCAGCAGGAGGCGGAGGAACGTCGACTTCCCCGAGCCGGATGGCCCGATGAGGAACACGAACTCACCCTTCTCGATGGACACCGAGACGCAGTCGAGGGCAGGGCGCGTCGAGGTCTTGTACATCTTGGTGACGCGTTCCAGGCGGATCACGGACGCGGACGTTACCGCTCGCCGGGTCGGCGGGCCGCTACGCCCCGGCGGTCTGGGTGCGCCGCCAGCGGATGGCGGCCTCGATGAACCCGTCGATCTCGCCGTCGAGCACCGTGCTCGGGTTGCCCACCTCGTACTCGGTGCGCAGGTCCTTGACCATCTGGTACGGGTGCAGCACATAGGAGCGCATCTGGTTGCCCCAGGACGAGCCGGTGTCCTTCAGCGCGTCCATCTTGGCCTGCTCCTCCTGGCGGCGCCGCTCCAGCAGCTTGGCCTGCAGCACCGCCATCGCGGTGGCCTTGTTCTGCAGCTGGGAGCGCTCGTTCTGGCAGGAGACCACGATCCCGGTGGGGAGGTGGGTGAGCCGCACCGCGGAGTCGGTGGTGTTGACCCCCTGCCCGCCCGGCCCCGACGAGCGGTACACGTCCACCCGCAGGTCCTTCTCGTCGATCTCCACGTGGTCGCTCGACTCGACGACCGGCGCCACCTCGACCCCGGCGAAGGAGGTCTGGCGGCGGCCCTGGTTGTCGAACGGCGAGATCCGCACCAGCCGGTGCGTCCCCTGCTCGACCGAGAGCGTCCCGTAGGCGAACGGCGCGCGCACCTGGAACGTCGCCGACTTGATCCCCGCCTCCTCGGCGTAGGAGGTGTCGTAGACATCGACGCCGTAGCCGTGCCGCTCGGCCCAGCGCAGGTACATCCGCATGAGCATCTCGGCGAAGTCGGCGGCGTCGACGCCGCCCGCCTCGGCCCGGATCGTCACCAGCGCCTCGCGCGCGTCGTACTCGCCCGAGAGCAACGTGCGGACCTCGAGGGAGGCGATCTCCTCGCGAAGCGTGCGGCGCTCGGCGTCGGCGTCGGCGACCGCCGCCTCGTCACCCTCCTCCTCGGCCAGCTCGTACAGCACCGGCAGGTCGTCGAGCCTGCGGCGCAGCTCCTCGATCCGGCGCAGCTCGCCCTGGGCGTGCGCGAGCCGGCTGGTCACCTTCTGCGCGACCTCGGTGTCGTTCCACAGGTCGGGCTGACCGGCTTGCTCGGACAGGTCGGCGATCTCGGCGCGCAGCGCGGGCAGGTCGGTCACCGCCTCGATGCCGGCGAGGGTTCCGGCGAGGTCCTTCAGATCGGCTGCGACGTCGGGGTTCACAACCGTCCAGGGTACGCACCGGGGCTACTCGAGCGGGATGGAGTCCAGCAGCTTCACCATGGCCCTGGTGTGCGCGACGGTGAAGTCGGCGACTGCCTTGCGATACGGGTCGGTCTCGCCGCGGGCCGCGCTGCGGGCGGCGTCCAGCCGGGCCGCGTAGTCCAGCCGAGCAATGCGGATCAGCTCGGTCCGCTGTTTGGCCGTCAGCATCCCGGCGTGCAGCACCCGCAGCACCAGCGGGCTACGCAAGGCGTCGGAACCGCCGCCGGAGACGAGCCACGCCTTGAACGCGCGCTTTCCGGCCGCGGTGATCACATACTGCTGCGACGCGCGCGGCCCCTGCTTGCCCAGCCGCAGCAGACCTGCCTCGGCGAGCGCGGGCAACTCACGGTAGACCTGGCTGCGGGTCACCGAGAAGAACGAACCGAACTGTTCGCCGGCCGCGGCCACCAGTTGGCCGCCCGTCATCGGTCCATCGTGCAGCAGCCCGAGCAGGGACGCGGCGGTGGCGTTGACAGCGACAGGGCCGACCATCCCTCCACCGTGCCACGGACCGGCCCTCATCGCATCCACAGCGGACCGCGATCAGGTCCAGTGTGGGCTGATCGGCGGAGAATCCGGACATTTTCCCAGCCCACCCGCCCCTGTG
>NZ_JBHSQW010000030.1:59497-73934 GCF_042658695.1 Pseudonocardia hispaniensis
TTTGGCCCGCTTGTAGAACAGATGTGCCTCGTGCTCCCAGGTGTAACCGATACCGCCGTGGTACTGGATCATCGCGCCGGTCGCCTGCAGGGCCACGTCACCTGCCTTCGCCTTGGCCACGGCGACCGCGAGCTCGCGGTCGGGCAGTCCGGTCTCGACCGCATACGCCGCGTACAGCACCGCGTGCTCGGCCATGGTCACCCCGACGTGCAGGTCGGCCAGCGCGTGCTTGATCGCCTGGAACGACCCGACCGGGACGCCGAACTGCATCCGCTCCCGGTCGTAGGCCACCGTGCGGGACAGCGCCTCCCGGGCGACACCGACCAGGTCGGCCGCGACGAGCACCCTCGCCCGCGCGGTCAGCTCGGCGATCGCCGCCTCGTTCGCCCTGGGCAGCGCCGCGCCGGCGTCCCTCACATCGAGCGAGGCCAGGCGGGTCGTCCCGTCGTAGGAGCGCTGCGGCGTCGCGTGCGCCCCCGGCCGCTCGACGAGCGCGAGGCCCGCCCCCGACCGGACCACCACGACGTCGGCGATCCGGCCGTACTCCACCGCCGGGATCGTCCCGGGCGCCGAACCGCGCAACGCCAGCGCACCGACCACCTCCCCGGACGCCACCCGCGGCAGCCACTCGGCCTGCTGCTCGTCCGAACCGGCGAACCTGATCGCCTCGCCGGCCAGCACCGTGCCCCGCCACGGCCCGGGAACCACCCCGGCGCCGAGCGCCCTGGCGATCACCTGCGCCTCGACCAGGCCCAGTCCGAGCCCCTCGTATGCCTCCGGGACCAGCACCGCCACCCAGCCCTGCTCGGCCGCGGCCTTCCACAGCGACTCCGGGTGACCCTCGCCCACCGGCTCGGCCGCGACCGCGTCCTCGAACTCGGCGCGCACCGCCGCCAGGTCGAACCGCTCGGCGAGATAGCCGCGCACGGCGGTGTCGAACTCGCGCTGGTCATCGGTGAGAGCGAAGTACATGTCGATCCCTTCGATCAGCGCGGCAGGCCGAGCACGCGCTCGGCGGTGATGTTGCGTTGGACCTGTGAGGACCCGCCCCAGATCGTCACCGACCGGGACCACATCGACTCCGCGTGCATCGGCCGAAGGTCGAGCCCGTCGATCGACTCGAGCGTGGCCTCCTCGCCGAGAATGTCGTCGAAGACCTCCCACAGGTCCTGGAAGGTCTCCGACCACTGCAGTTTCGTCATGGACGACTCGCTTCCGAGATCGTGACCCTGCTCGACCTTGGTGAGCACGTGCATGGCGTGCAGCCGCAGGCACTCCAGCTCGGTGAGCACCCGGGCAAGCCGGTCACGGATCAGCGGGTCGCGGTCGCGCCCCAGCCGCTTGGCAACGGCCACGATCTCGTCGTAGTGCCTGCGGAACTCGGTGTACTGCGCGATCCCCGACGCGCCACGCTCGAACGACAACAGCAGCATCGCGGTGCGCCAGCCCTCGCCGATCTCCCCGAGACAGTCGCTGACGGGCACCCGCGCGTCGGTGAAGAAGACCTCGCCGAACTCGCTGGCGCCGCTCAGCTGCCGCAGCGGGCGCGCCTCGACCCCGGGTTGGTGCATGTCGATGAGCAGCATGGAGATCCCGCGGTGCCGGGTGCTGCCCGGTTCGGTGCGGACGAGGGCGAAGATCTTGTCCCCGTACCCGGCGTTGGTGGTCCAGACCTTCTGGCCGTTGACGATGAACTCCTCGCCGTCGCGCGTCCCCCGGGTGGTGAGCGCGGCGAGGTCGGAGCCCGCACCGGGCTCGGAGAAGCCTTGGCACCAGATGACCTCGTTGCGCAGCAGGGGGCCGATGATCTCCTTGCGCTGCGCATCGGTACCGATGGCCATCACGGTGGGCGCAAGGAAGGTCAGGCCGAGCGGGTTGACGGTACGCGGTGCGCGGGCCAGCACCATCTCCTCGTCATAGATGGCCTTCATGCCGGGCGTGCCGCCGCGTCCGCCGTACTCGGTCGGCCACTGGATTCCGGCGAATCCGGCGAGCGCCTTGTCCCGTTCCCAGTCGCGGCGTAACCGGAAGCTCTCGTCGTCGTCGAGCGACTCCCAGAAGCCGGGCCGCTTCCACTCCTCGGGGATGTTCGCCCGCAGCCACGAGCGCAGCTGCGTGCGGAAGTCCTCTTCGGCCTCGGTGAAGGTCAGGTCCATCACGGCCCCCTCGTGCGCTGGTCGGCCCCACGTGCGCCTGCCCACCCACCTTGGCATACCCGCGAGTAACGTGTCGCCTACGCCGTGCCCGCTGACACCGGGTATGCACCCGGTAGCCTCACGGTATGCGCAGCGAACGGGTGACCGTTACTCTGCCTGCCGAACTCGTGGCCAAGGCCCGGGACGCGGTACGGTGGGGATGTGCGGCGAGCCTGTCGGCCTACGTGGCCGAGGCGGTCGCCGCCCGGCAGACCAGGGACCGCTCCCTGGCGACCCTCGCCGACCTCTACGGCGGACCGCCCCCTCCGGACGAGCTGGACGCGGCGCGGCGATCGCTGCGGCTGGTTCCGCCCGCGGCCGTCGGCTGAGTCGGCGTGATCGGCGGAAGAGTCCTCGACGCGACGGCGCTGGCGGCGTTCGCCACCGGACGGCCCGTCTACATGCGCGCCCTGGTCTGGGCGGCCGTCGAGGAGAACCTCGTACTCGCGATCCCGAGCGCGGCGCTGGGCCGCGCCTGGGCGCTGCTCGACCCCGAACAGCATCCCGCCCTGCAGGTCCTGCTCGGGCTGCCCATCACGGTCATCGACGAACTGGGCCCGGCCGCGGCCCAGGAGTCCGGGCTGCTGATGGCCGCGTCCGGGCACGACGACATCGTGGCCGGTCAGGTCGCCGCGTCGGCCCGGCGACGCGGCTGGCCCGCGGTCACCGGCGATCCCGGCGCGCTGCGCAAGCTCGACGGCTCGGTCATCATCGAGGAGTTGCCGTGACCGGCGGGGTCACGTCAGGCGCAGCCGCAGCCGATCGATCGACGGGTCGTCGAGGCCGTGTGCGCGCAGCCAGCCCGCGGCACCGCCGTGGTCCCGGTCCAGGGTGGCGAGCACGTTCTCCATCACCTCGGGGCGCGGCAGGTGCGGGGTGAGGTCGGCGGGCATCTCGGTGCCGCTGGCCTTTGTCCAACGCCGGAACATCGCCTCGACCCGTTCGGCGGAGAGCGCGTAGTCCTCGATCACGGCCTCCCGCCGCACCCCGACCGTGTCGAGCACGAGGGCGACGAGCACCCCGGTGCGGTCCTTGCCCGCGGCGCAGTGCACGAGCGCGGGACCGGTGTCCGGGGCGGCGAGCATGCGGATGGCCTCGACGACGTTGTCGGGGCGGTCGGCGAGGTAGCCGAGGTAGTGACGCAGCAACGGATCGGCGTCGTCACCGGTCTCCGGCAGGGTGCGGCCCTCGTCCGGGAGAAACGTCAACGCGATCGTCTCGACGCCCGCCCGGGCGACCGGCGTCGGGCCGTCCCGGTCGATCTCCGCGGCCGTCCGCAGGTCGAGCACCAGCGAAAGGCCGAACACCTCGAGCAGCTGGGTCACATCGCCCGGGGTGAGGAAATGTAGCGATGCGCTGCGCAGCAGCACCCCGGTCCGGGTGACACCGCCACCGGCGAGCGGCAGCCCACCGAGATCGCGGACGTTGTCGAGTCCTTCCAGCGTGAGCCAGCGGTCGATCGCCCTCAGCAGCCCATCGGTCACAACCGCACCATAGCCAGCCGGGCGAGGACCGGACCGTGTCCGCATCCACTGCGGCAGGTGCCGCTCCGACGCTACGTGCCGCTCACGGGCGCCGGACGGCGCAGCGCGGGCGGCAGCAGCCGAGCGCCATCGCCCTGCACGGCGGCCCGGTCGTCCGGGTTCATCAGTCGGCAGCGCGCCAGCGACAGGCAGCCGCAGCCGATACAGGAGTCCAGTCCGTCGCGCAGCGCCACCAGCGCCTCGATCTGTTCGTCGAGCCTGCCGCGCCAGAACCGCGAGAGCCTGCTCCAGTCCCCCCTGGTCGGTGTCCGACCCGCGGGCAGCCGATCCAGCGCCTCTCGCACATCGCCGAGGCCCACCCCGATGGCCCGCGCCGCGCGGATGAACGCCAGCCTGCGCAGCACCCCACGCTCGTACCGGCGCTGCCCACCGGCGGTGCGAGTGGCGCTCACCAGGCCCTCCCGCTCGTAGTAGCGCAGCGCCGAATGCGGAAAGCCGCTGCGCTCGACGACCTCGCCGATGGTGAGTAGGTCCCTCGCGTCCACGTCTCCCCCTTGACCTGAACCTCACTCCAGATTCGAGAGTAGGGCATGCGCAGCCACGGGCCCCGGCCGCGCGCTCGTCCTGCGCAGCGGGCATCGGACGTGGGCGCGCATACACACAGCGGGTTGTGGCGGGCCCGGTCGCCAGACCCGACCCTTCCTGCGACAACAACCGCCGGTCGCATTAAGTGACCGCTCGGCGCACGACCGGCTCTCGCCGCGGTACCCGACTGACCGGTGGACGGCCGTTGAGCAGCGACGACACGCCGGCGACTCGCTTGGTGCAGCGCGTTCACCTTCCGTAGCCTGCCTCGGCAGTTGTCACGATCCGATTACGAGTAGGCGCCGAGCCGGACTCCCCACCGGCTCACCGGACCCCCGACCGGGCTGTCCACTCGCGGATCGGCTGAGTGCGGAAGGACAGATGTTGGCAGGTCACCGCTCCCCCAGCGGCAGACGCGTGCCTGTGGTCCGGGCCCCGAACCGGACCACCCCCCGGCACCGGGCTGTCGATCGGCAGGTCGTCGTCGGCCTGTCACCGCAACGCAGCATCGGGACGAGCACCGCGGCCATCGGCGCCGTGTTCGGCGTCGTCACGACCGGCGCCTTCGCCGTGGTGCTCCCCGCGCCGATGAACGGCCCGGACGTCGCCGACGCAGCCGAGATCGGACCCGCGGCCCTCGCCACGAGCGCGCAGCACCTCCCCATGGGCAGCGGTCCCGGACCCGTCACGAACGTCGGGCACGTATCGCCGGTCAGCCTCGTCGTCGACACCGCCGACACCGAGACAGCGACCTCGGCCGTGGAGGCATTGGCCTCCCTCGACAAGGCCGGCAGGCTCGCCGACGAGCTCGCCCAACTGCACGCCCAGCAGGCCGAGCGGGCCCGCATCGACGCCATCATCGCCAACGGCGGCGTGGACGGGTGGATCGCCGAGGCACTGCGGATCATGGAGCTGCCGCAGTCGCTGTCCGGGGGCGTCAAGAAGATCATCATGGCCGAGTCGGGCGGCAACCCGAAGGCGATCAACCTCTGGGACTCGAACGCGCGGCGCGGCACACCCTCGCAGGGGCTGATGCAGACGATTCCGTCGACGTACCGGAAGTTCGTGCACCCCAGCCTCGCCGACCGGCCGATCACCGACCCGATCGCGAACATCACCGCGGGGGTCCGCTACATGATCGCCACCTATGGGATCAACACGGTCCGCGCGGGCGGCCGCAGCAACGCCGCTGGTGGCTACATCGGGTACTGACAGGGCCCTGCCATCGGGCGCCGCGACGCCCTGCGTCACCCCTCGATGAACCCTCTGTGATCGATTCATGTCATCATCTGCCGGGGGGACACCGGTCGTCCCCGCTACCAGCCGATCATCCGCCGACCGGCCAACTGAGCGGCGGCCCGGGAACGACCGGAGGACCGACACCGGATGAACCATGTCCGATCCGTGGTCCGCATCCGGACGACCGACGAGCAGGCGGCACGGCGGTTCCGTCCAGAACTGCAGGGCCTGCGCGCACTCGCCGTGGCGCTCGTCGTCGTCTACCACGTGTGGTTCAACCGGGTCTCCGGTGGTGTCGACGTCTTCTTCCTGATCTCGGGTTTTCTCATCACCGGCCAGCTGTTCCGGGCGGCGCAGCGCGGCCCGATCCAGTTTCGCCCGATGTGGGGCCGGCAGATCGCCCGGCTGCTCCCGGCGGCGGCGACGGTCCTGCTCGCGACCGCGATCGCCGGAGCCCTGCTGCTGCCCGAGGCACGGTGGCTGCAGACGGTACGCGAGATCGTCGCCTCCGCGGTCTTCCTGGAGAACTGGCGGCTGACCGCCGACGCCGTCGACTACGCGGCCCAGCACAACACCGCGAGCGTGGTCCAGCACTTCTGGTCGCTGTCCATCCAGGTGCAGTTCTATGTGGTGTGGCCGTTGCTGGTGGCGCTCGTGGCCATGGTTGCGGGCCGTGGGCGACAGCGGCTGCGCAGCCACCTCACCCTGACGCTGCTCGGAGTGTTCGTCGCGTCCCTGGTGTTCTCGGTCGCACTGACGATCACGAACCAGCCACTGGCCTACTTCCACTCGCTCACCCGCGTCTGGGAGTTCGCGCTCGGCGGGCTGCTCGCGCTCGGCATCGACGCGATCGTGCTCGCCCCGCGGCTTCGGGTGGTGCTCGGCTGGGTCGGGGTCCTCGGCCTGCTGAGCTGCGGGATGGTGCTGCAGGTCGGGAGCGTGTTCCCCGGTTACGCCGCCCTGTGGCCCACGGTCTGTGCCGGGCTGGTCCTGCTCGCCGGGGCAACCGGCTGCCGGCACGGAGCCGACCGCTTCCTCAGCACCCGGACCATGCGCTATCTGGGCGACATCAGCTATTCGCTGTATCTGTGGCACTGGCCTTTGCTGCTGTTCGTCCTGGTGGCCGCTGACCGGGAGACGGTGGGGCTCGGAGGCGGCGCGCTGATCATCGCGGGCTCGCTGGTGCTGGCCATGCTCACCTACCACCTCGTCGAGGAGCCGGTCCGCCGCGCCCGGCTCGGCGTGGGTGGGCAGTACCGCGTGGGTGCGGTCAGTCTGATCGTCGTCCTGATGGCCGCCGGGGTGTGGCAGTTCGTGGCGGTCGTGCGCGCCGGCCCGGTGGCCGTCATCGGCGGCCCGGACCACCCGGGAGCGAGCGCCCTGCTCGCCGACTTCAGCTACTCGGGAGCGCCCGAGGTTTCGGCCCTACCGCCCATGGTCGCCGTCGCCGAGGACTGGGCGCGGATGGACGACTGGGAATGCACCCCGCTGCCGGCGTTTCCGGCCCTGGACCGGTGCGATCAGCCCGTCGAGTCACCGACGCGGCGGATCGTGCTGGTCGGTGACTCACACGCCCAGCAGTACGCGGCCGCGTTGATCCCGATCGCCGAGGAGCGTGGCTGGCAGCTCACCTCGATCGCCCGTGGCGCCTGCCCTTTCTCCACCGCGTCGGAGGTCGATCCCGAGGACCAGGACTGCGTCGCCTGGAACGAGGCGGCGGCCGAGGAGATCGCCCATCTGCGACCGGACGCGGTGTTCACGCTCGCCACCCGGGACGTCCGGGCCGGACTGACCGAGCAGACCCCGCCGGGTTTCGTCGAGCAGTGGCGGCGGATGAACGACCTGGGCATCCCGGTGCTCGCGGTGCGGGACAACCCGCGCTTCGACCATTCCCCGCCCGAGTGCCTCCAGCAGCTCGGCCGGGGCGCCCAGGAGTGCGGGGTGGCCAGGGACGAGGTCCTCGCGCCGGTCCCGCCGTATGCGCTGCTCCCCCAGGTTCCGGCGAATGTGCGGTTCCTCGACTTTTCCGACCTGCTCTGCGACGACCGGTTCTGCCCGGCCGAGGTGGGGAACGTGCTGGTCTACATGGACTCCAACCACGTCAGCGCGAGCTATACGGCGTCGATGGCGCCGATGATCGGACAGCGGATCGATGCCGAAATGGGCTGGTGAACCGGGTCCTGCGCGGTGCCGACACGCGGGCGCCGAGCGCCCGGCCGACGCTCGCGCCAGGCCTTTGGACCCTGGCCGGTGAGGATCGCGCCCGCCGACACTTCCGCGAGTTCGACCATGCGAACGTGCTGGAGGCTGGCAGGTGAAGCGTCGAGTGAGTCTGGCCGGTGTTGCGGTGGCGACCCACGGTGAGGTGTTGGACAGCTCGCGGGAGTACGTGCTCCGACAGCTGGAGCGATTCGCGCGCCGGGTACCCGAGCGACTGGAGTCGATGCGGGTCAGGCTCGGGGCGTTGCAGCGTCGAAACCTGCCGTGGTCGGCCCTCGTCCAGACGAATCTCGAGGTCGACGGTCATCCGGTCCGGGCGCAGGTGGCGGGCGCGTTCTTCACCGAGGCCGGTCGCCTGCTGCGCAGCCGGCTGACCGAGCAGATCGCCCGGCTGCGCAGCCCGGACACCGGCAGGCCATGGCCGCCGCCCGGCGGGCCGCGCCTCCTCCCGGCGCCGGGCGCGACGGTCCCGCGTCGCATCGTGCGCACGAAGTCCTACGCGTTGGCGCGCTGTGCCCCGGACCAGGCTGCGCTGTTCATGGATGTGATGGACTACGACTTCCACCTGTTCGTCGACGCCGACAGCGGCCAGGACAGCGTCATCTACCGGGTCGGCCCCACCGGCTACCGACTGGCCCGGCTGATCGGTGTCGCGCCACCCGCCGCGCCGACCCGGGTGCCGTTGACGATCAATGTGTACCCGGTGCCGTGGCTGACGCCCACCCAGGCGGTGGCTCGGCTGGACGAGACGGAGATGCCGTTCCAGTTCTTCGGCGACGGGCGGACGGGACGGGGCGCGGTGCTGTACCGCCGCTTCGACGGCCAGTACGGGCTGATCACCGCAGCGGGCGCGGCGGAGGCAGACTCCGCTTTGTGATCATCGGGACCGGACGAGGTCGAACCGGTCGAGGTTCATGACCTTGTCCCATGCGGCCACGAAATCGCGCACGAACTTCTCCTTCGCGTCGGCGCACGCGTAGACCTCCGCGAGTGCCCGCAGCACGGAGTTGGAACCGAAGACGAGGTCAACGGCGGTCGCGGTCCACCTGAGTTCGCCGGTGGCGCGATCCCGACCCTCGTACACGTTCTCCGCCGTCTCGGAGGCCTTCCACTCCGTGCTCATGTCGAGCAGGTTCACGAAGACGTCGTTGGTCAACGTCTCGGGCCGGTCGGTGAAGACGCCATGCTCGGAGTGCCCGACGTTGGCGCTCAGGGCCCGCATGCCGCCGACCAGGACCGTCATCTCAGGAGCGGTCAGCATCAGCAGGTTGGCCCGATCCAGGAGCCGGGTCTCTGGCGGCAGCTTCTCCCCTGGTCGCAGATAGTTGCGGAACCCGTCCGCGGTCGGTTCGAGCACGGCGAAGGAGTCCTCGTCGGTCTGTTCCTGCGAGGCATCCGTGCGTCCCGGCGTGAAGGGCACCTGGATGTCGTGTCCGGCGTTCCTGGCGGCCTGCTCGACCCCCGCGCACCCGCCCAGGACGATCAGGTCGGCGATCGAGATCTTCTTCCCGCCGGACTGCGCGCTGTTGAAGTCCCGCTGGATCCGCTCGAGGACTTGCAGCACCGCGGACAGTTCGGCCGGGTTGTTGACCTCCCAGTCCTTCTGCGGTGCAAGCCGAATCCGTGCACCGTTGGCCCCGCCGCGCTTATCGGTGCAGCGGAAGCTCGCGGCCGAGGCCCACGCGGTGGCGACGAGCTGGGCGACCGACAGCCCCGAGTCGAGGATCCGGCTCTTGAGGGTGGCGATGTCGTCGGTGTCCACCAGCTCGTGGTCCACCGCCGGGACGGGGTCCTGCCAGAGCTGTGGCTCCGGGACCCACGGGCCGAGATAGCGCGAGACGGGCCCCATATCGCGGTGCAGCAGCTTGTACCAGGCTTTGCCGAACGCCTCTTCCAACTGCTCCGGATTCTCGTGGAATCGTTTCGTGATCGGCCCGTAGACCGGGTCCAGTTTCAGCGCGAGATCCGTCGTCAGCATGATCGGTGCGCGCCGCTTCGACGGATCGTGCGCATCCGGCACCGTGCCCTGGGCCTCGGGATTCGTGGGAACCGACTGCTTGGCCCCGGCGGGACTCGTGGTCAGCTCCCAGTCGTACTTGTACAGATTGTCCAGATACCCGTTGTCCCACTTCGTCGGCTCGTCGGTCCATGCGCCCTCCAGGCCGCTGGTGATCGCGTCGGGGCCCGCGCCGGTACCGAAGGTGTTTCGCCAGCCGAGACCCTGCTGCTCGACCGGGGCACCCTCGGGCTCCGGTCCGACGTACTCGGCACCAGCCGCGCCATGGGTCTTACCGACCGTGTGCCCGCCGATGATCAGCGCTGCCGTTTCCTCGTCGTTCATGGCCATGCGGCGGAAGGTCTCGCGGATGTCCCGGGCCGCTGCCAGTGGGTCCGGATTGCCGTTCGGCCCCTCCGGGTTCACGTAGATCAGGCCCATCTGCACCGCACCGAAAGGAGCGGCGAGCTCCCGGTCGCCGCTGTAACGCTCGTCACCGAGCCACGTGTCCTCGGGCCCCCAGAAGATCTCGTCGGGCTCCCAGATGTCCTCACGCCCGAAGCCGAAGCCGAAGGTCCTGAAACCCATCGACTCGTAGGCACAGTTACCGGCGAAGATGATCAGATCGGCCCAGGAGATCTTGCGGCCGTACTTCTGTTTTATCGGCCAGAGCAACCGGCGTGCCTTGTCCAGGCTCGCATTGTCGGGCCAGCTGTTCAGCGGCGCGAAGCGCTGAGCGCCTTCGCCGCCGCCGCCGCGACCGTCCTCGATGCGGTACGTGCCCGCGGCATGCCAGCTCATCCGGATGAAGAACGGTCCGTAGTGGCCGTAGTCGGCCGGCCACCAGTCCTGCGATGTTTTCATCAACTCGAAGATGTCCCGTTTCAACGCTTCGACGTCGAGTGTGGTGAACTCCTCTGCGTAGTTGAAGCCCTCGCCCATCGGATTGGACAGCGGCGAGCGCCGGTGGAGAACTTGCAGGTTCAGCTGGTTCGGCCACCAATCCTGGTTCGTCATGGGCCGATGCGGCTTGGGAGTCGGCGAGGGGATTACCGGGTTCTCGCTCTCGCTGTGGCTGTCGGACACGGCGGTCCATCTCCTGTCTCGCTGCTGGTTCCTGATAGCTGGCTGCACCGCGCGACCGACCGACGACCTGGTCGTGGTCGTCCCCCACCCGCAACTCGTCGCGTGCCACGCACGCCTCCGGTTGGCCGCGCTGCGCCGGACCCACGGCCATCAGCGCGCCGCGCGTCGACTACCTCCTGATGGGAGCCTTCGCCGAGAGTCGCGCGAACAGGACCGATGATCGGCTCCGGGTCGGCGCGGGGGTGGTCGTGCACCGCGAACAGCTCCGCCACCCGCGGGCGCGACACACATGGCGCACCTCCGCGCAGCGTGCGCTCGGAGTCCGAACTCGTCGGCACCCGCCGGAGTGTGACGCAGCCGCTGAAATCAATCCAGTGCCCGGGGGCGGCCCTCGCCCGCATTTCACCCGGGAGCACGCACGCCCGGCCGCCGTCGCGCGTGAGGGCCGAGACCCGGCGGGACCGAGCCGACCGTCGCTGCCGCCAGCAGGCGATCAAGCAGCAGGGCCGATCTCGTATGAGATCGGCCCTGCTGCAACTGGTAGCGGGGGCAGGATTCGAACCTGCGACCTCTGGATAAGGTGGACCACCTACCCGCTGGTGCTCGTCAGTGCGTGTTCCTGTGCATCCTTGCTTGCAGCACTGATCTGGCCCGCGCGAGGTGGGCGACAAACTGCTTGGTCTTGCGTTTGCGACCGAACGTCTGGAGCGTGGCGGCGTCGAGCTCGGCGTCGCTGATGCCGGGTGTGCCGCTCTCCAGGAGGCGCATGGCGTTGGCGATCTCGACGGGACTGATCTCGGTAAAGGGCCGCTCGACGGTGCTGTCGTTGGGACGGAACTCGCCCCAGGTGGCGGGGTCGAGGTCGCTCGGCCAGACGAACTTGTCGTCTGAGCTTCCCCCGGTTTCCCGGAGTTCGGGTTAGCTGTCGGCGTCGCGCTGGGCGCGACGATAGTTGTCCTCGTACTCGTCCGGGGACAGCCCGCCGAGGCCGGCTTGGATGCGGCGCGGGTTGTACCAGCCGTCGATGTAGCGGACCAGGGCGTGCTCGGCCTCGGCGCGGGTGGCGAACGTGGCCCCGGCCAGTACACGAGCTCGACCTTGATCGTGGACCATAGGTTCTCGGCCAGGGCGTTGTCGAAGCTGTCCCCGGTGCTGCCGGTCGAGGGCGCCACCCCGGCGTCGAGGAGGCGCTGGGTGAACCGCAGCGCGGTGTACTGGGCGCCCTTGTCGCTGTGGTGGATCAACTGACCAGGGCGCAGGTTGCGAGAGCGTAGCGCGTGGTCCAGCGCGGTGAGCAGCCCAGCATTGCCAAGTGTCGGGCGTGCCGTGTGGGAGATGAACTCCGAGCGTGGCACGCCCACGGCGACCTCGAAGGCTTGCTTCACGGGAAACCAGACCCCGTTGACCTGAACGGCGTGCTCGCGGAGGGGCTCCGGCACCACTCCAGCCAACCTTGCCTCCGCAACGTCGCTGGACAGCTCGTACCGGGTGCCTTTGAGAGTGAATGCCGCGAGTGCCACAAGCTGAACCTGTCGGTGGTCAGGCGCTGAGGGCCTTACGCCGCACGGCAGCGAGGTCGGTCTCCAGCTTGTCGAGTGCGGACTTGAGGTCGTCGGCGGGAGCGATCGCCTGGAGCACCAGGGATCGGACGACTGTCGAGACCGGGAGGCCGCGCTGTTCGGCGTACTGCGTCAGCTCGTCAAACTCGTCCTCGCGGAAACGGACCTGGAGGTTGCGTGCGCGCGGATGTCCGCGTGTGACCTTGACGTGGTCCGGCAACGGCTCATTCGGGTCGCTTGTAGCCTCGGCCTCCTCGGCCGCCTTGGCCTCTGCGGCGAGCAGGTCCTCGATCTTCTTGCTCATGGGGCTTCTCCTTCCTCGCCGGCGTAGCTGCCTTCGTTGTAGATGCGGCGGTCCTTCTCGTTGGCTGACCACCCGTTGACGCCGTACTCGGTTCCCTCGTGCTGAAGCACGATGACCGCGACGATGTCGTCGGCGATGGTCGAGAAGCCGATGATTCGGACACTCTCGCCGCTTGTGCTGTTGTAGTCGGGGTCGATGACGATCCGGTTTGGATCGCCAAGCGCGTCGTCCGCGACCTGTGGCGTGATGCCGTGCTTGCGTTGCATGTACTCGCCGCGCTTCGACCAGTCGACGCGCTCGAACACACGACTATCGTAATGCATTTCATTACGCGCTGGTAGGGCCGTGATCTCTGCTTGGTCTTCTGCAGCTTCCTCGTGGTCAGACGGCATCGTGGGCACCTCCCTCCGGGGAGCCAGAGCCTCCAAGATGTCTGCCGTGACCGGGTCGACCCGCTCGTCGGGCTGGATGTAGTGCTCCTTGGTGATCTTCGTCGAACTGTGTCCGAGCATCTCGGCTGCGAGGTCCGGACCACTGGCCCTGTCCAGAAATGTCGCCACTGTCCGGCGGAAGGAGTGCGGGGTGACGCCCTCGATCTCGACGTCCTCCAGCACCGCCCGCAGGCGACGGCGGATGTTGTCCGTCGTCAGCGGAGTGTGGTTGCGGCTGAAGAAGATCAGGTGCTCCGAGTCTTCCTCCGCGATCAGCACGAGGCGCTGGCAGGGCACCTCAGCAACAAAGGGCGGCACGGACACGGTCCGGGTCGACTTCTGCGTCTTGGGATGGTGCTGACGATGAGTGGGCTTGCCCTTCGGGGACACGATGGTTCCGCAGATGCGCACGGTCGCCGGGGACACAGTCACATCGGACATCGCACTTCCGGATCGCGAGCACCTCGCCGATGCGAGCCGACGTGCCGAGCAGCACCTCGATGATCTGCTCCAACTGACCGTCCGGCGGTGGACCGGCGAAGCCCGCCTCCCGACGCCATTACGAGCCGCCTGACGGATCACCTCGATGTCTTCGATGGTGAGCGCCTTGGCCTGCGACGGCGGCTTGTGCAGCTTTGCCGTGTCCCGCACCGGGTTCTCCCGCAGCGCGTCGTACCGAACCGCCAGCCCGAACGCGAGGCTGAGCACGGTCTTGGCCTGCTTCGCGGTGCTGTAGCTCTTACCCGCTGCCAGAGCCTTGAGGAAGCGGTCGACGCGCCCGACCGTGATCTCCCTCAGCGCGTCATGCTCGAACACCGGGAGCACGAGCTGACGCATGTTTCGCTCGTACAGAGCGCGTGTGCTCTCGGCCAGCTTCCCGGTCAGGTCGAGGACGTCGAGCTACAAGTCGACGAGTTGCTTGAACGAACTGTCCGGGGTGACCTCGTTGTAGTTCGTCCGGCTTGTGCGATTGCCGAGTTGCTCCTTGAGATTGCGCTCTGCCGTCTTCTGCGTCGAGCCGACGGCCGAGACCCGGCGGACCTAGCCGTCGTCGCGGTAGCACGCCCGGGCACGAACCTGACCCGACGGGGTCTTCTCGAAGTGGATCTCACCGAAGGTGCCGATAGGCGTTCGTGGCCTACCCATGTCAGATCACCTCGCTTCGCCGGCCGCGCCGACTTGCTCGAAGCCACGCTGTTGGCTGAGCCAGTCGCGGACGTCGCTGACGAAGTACTGAACCGTCCTGGGTCTGCGAGAGGCTGAGGTTCAGGCCACCGCACCCTGTTGGGCGATGGCCGTAGCGTACAGCATTTCCCGTTCGATCGGGGGCATGTAGTC
>NZ_JBHSQW010000031.1:0-32395 GCF_042658695.1 Pseudonocardia hispaniensis
CGGACCGCGCGGGCACGGGTCTCCTCATCGAACTTCCGAGGTGCTCCCACAGCTCCAGTCTCCTTGCTAGATCAGGAGCCTCTCCGCGAGCCAGGGCGATTCAGGGTTTTGACGATCGCACCACCACATGCCGGGTGATTCTCGACAGCGTGGCCGGTGCGCGGGTCGAGCACCGGAGGGCCGGGGCGGACGCCACGCCCTATATCGTGGCGTCCGCGATCCTGGCCGGCGGCCTGCTGGGGCTGGAAGCCCAACTCACCCTTCCCCCGACCGGGCCCTCGGGCAACGGCATACCGGTGCCGGCCACTCTGGCCGAGGCCATTGAGGCGTTCGAGGGTTCGCCCCGGGTGAAGCGCATGCTGGCGGACTGGTTCATCGAGGCCTTCGCCGCCACGCGCCGCAGGGAACTCACCCAGTACGAGGCGTGGTTGCGGGAGAACATCACCGCCTTCGAGCTCGGACGACACCTGGAGCATCAATGAGTAACGGCAACGGCATGCTGGACCCCGCTGCCTTCGAGGAGCTGGTCACGGACGGAACCATCGACACCGTGATCTGTGCCGTGCCCGATCCACATGGTCGGTTGATGGGCAAGCGGCTCACCGTCAATTCCTTCCGGTCGCTGGGTCTGAGCGGTGAAGGAATCCACGCGAGCAGCTACCTGTTCGCCTCCGACCTGGAGATGACTCCCCTGGATCTGCCCATCTCCAGCGGAGCCAACGGGTGGGCCGATGTCCGGCTCGTGCCGGACCTGGGCACGCTGCGCCGGGTCCCGTGGGAGCCCTACGCGGCGCTGGTGATCTGTGATGCCTACGCCTCGGACTCCGATGACCTGATCGAGGTTTCACCTCGCACCATGCTGCGGCGGCAGGTGGAGCGAGCCGCATCCGCCGGGCTGACCTTGAAGTTCGCCTCCGAACTGGAGTTCTACCTCGCGGCCCAGGACCCGGCCACGGCGCTGGAGCGAGAGTACCGGGACCTGCCCATGACCTCGGGCTATCGCGGTGACTACCAGATCCTGCAGTCGAGCCGCGATGAGTGGTTCATCCGTCAGATCCGCACTCTCATGCCTCAATTCGGCATTCCGGTGGAGTCGTCCAAGACCGAATGGGGCCTCGGCCAGCAGGAGATCACCCTCGACTACTGCGCCACCATGGAGATGGCCGACCGCCACCTCCTGTTCAAGCACGGGATCAAGGACCTGGCGCAGCGGAACAAGCTGACCGCCAGCTTCATGGCGAAGCCCAGCATCGACGAGGTCGGTTCCTCGTGCCATCTGCACGTCAGCCTGTGGTCGGCCGACGACCAGCCGTTGGGCTGGGCCGATGGGGGCATGTCGGACATCTTCGGGGCGTTCGTCGCCGGACAGTTGGACCACGCGGTCGGGCTCGGGCTGATGTTCGCTCCGACGATCAACTCGTACAAGCGTTTTGTGCCCGACCAGTTCGCCGGCACCGCCATCTGTGTGGGACACGACAACCGCAGCTGCGCCTTCCGCCTGGTCGGATCCGAAGCGTCCTACCGCCTGGAGAACCGGATCCCCGGCGCCGACATCAACCCCTACTACGCGTACGCCGCGACCATCGCCGCCGGGCTGGACGGCATCGAGCGCAATCTCCCTCGTCCCCCGATCTTCAGCGGCAACGCCTGGCGTGATGACTCGCTGGAGCTGATGCCGGCTGCACTGCACGGATCCATCCAGCACTTCGCGGACAGCAAGCTGGCTCGCTCGGCGTTCGGCGAGGAGACCCACGAGCACCTGCTGGCGTTCTATCGCGCCGAACTGGGCGCCTTCGAGTCCGGCACGGTGACCGACTGGGAACGCCGCCGGTACTTCGAACGCATCTGACGCTGTTCGCACAAGCCCGGATCGAAAGGACCACCATGCCCCTGGACCCGATCGCTCAGCAGATGGTCGACGACATGCACGCCTCGGATCGCCCGAACGCGCATCTGCTACCCGTCGAGGTGGCCCGCCAGAACTTCGAGGAGGCCTTTGCCTCGCTGTTCAAACCGGAGGTCGCCGTCGTCGAGGACCTCCACCTCACCGCCCGCGACGGGACGAGATTACGGGCCCGGCTGTACAAGCCGTCGAACGCCGACGCAATGCCCGTGACCATCTACTTCCACGGCGGCGGCTGGTTGCTCGGAAGCGTGGACTCGCACGATGTCACGACTCGGCGGCTGGCCCTTGCATCGGGAGCGGCCGTCCTGTCGGTCGACTACCGGCGAGGCCCCGATGCACGTTTCCCGACGGCTGTCAACGATGCCATCGACGCGGTTACCCATGTGTTGAAGCACGGATCGAGCATGGGACTGGACGCCTCGCGACTGGCGATTGCCGGCGACAGCGCGGGCGGCAACCTGGCAGCCGCCGCGGTCAACCACTTCACTCGCGAGGGCGAGACCTCGGTGCGCCATCAGCTGCTGATCTACCCGGTCAGCACGTGCGATATCGAGAAGGGGTTCGACATGACCTACGAGGGCATCATGCTCTATCGCGATGAGATCCAGTGGCATCAGGACAACTATCTGCCCGACCCGAGCCACAGCAGCGATCCCCGGGTGAGTGTGCTGTGCGACGACCTCACCGGAGCGCCCGAGGCCACGGTCATCCTTGCCGAATGCGACCCGATCCGGCCGCAGGGTGTCCTGTATGCCGAGGCGCTGCGAAGCCACGGGGTCAAGGTCGAGGTCCACGAGACCGAAGGCATGCTGCACGGCTTCTTCGGCCTCGACGAGCTCTTTCCCTCGGCGAGCGCGGCCATGGAGTTCGCCGGTGCCCGATTGGCGGCCGCTCTGAAGGGAGCTGACTGAACGTGGGGCACACCGCGATCGTCACCGGTGCCGCCGGCGGCATCGGCCTGGGTGTGGTGCGGCGGCTTGCCCGCGACGGCATGCGGGTGATCGCGACGGACGTGAAGGCGGTCGACCGGACAGATCTGCCCGTCGGCGTGGAGTACGTCGCGATCGACCTGGCCGATCCCACCCGGTTCGACACGTTGTTCGACCGACTGGACGGCGGCCCGCTCGACCACCTGGTGAACGCGGCCGGGATCGCCCTCTTCGACGAGGACGGGTCCAGCTTCGACATCGATGAGTCGGTCTGGGAACGGGTGCTCGCGGTCAACCTTCATGCCGTGCGGCGGTTGACGGTCGCGGCCCTGCCGCATCTGCGCCGGGGGACGGGCCGGAGCATCGTGCACGTGGCCAGCGTGGCCGGCCTGCGCGGGATGGACTCCCCGCTCGACGCCTACCAGGTCAGCAAGGCGGCAGTTGTCTCGCTGTCTCGTGCACTCGCCCAACAACTGGGCCCGGACGGGATCCGGAGCAATACCGTCTGCCCGGGTGCGATCCTGACACCGATGATCGATTTTCTCTACGAGCGCGCGCCCGAACGGCGGGCCGACATGGAACAGCGCACCCCGCTGCGCCGCCTCGGTACCGCGGACGAGGTCGCCGACGCGGTGGCCTTCCTCCTGTCGGAACAGGCTTCGTTCATCACCGCCACGGACCTGGTCGTCGACGGAGGCTGGAGCTCGCAGCTCAAATGACGCGCCCACCCCTCATCGCAGTGACCGTCGACCTGACCCACGTGGCTTCGCTGGCACTGTGGCGTGATCTGTTCCTCGGTCTCACCTCCGTGAGCGCCGCCGCCGTCGCCGTCGACTGCGGCACCGCCGAGGTGGACATGGACAGCGTGCTCCGCGCGGTCGACGGGGTCATCCTCAGCGGAGGAGGTGATATCGATCCGGCCATATATGGCGGGGACAGCGCCGACCCCGTGCTCGCGTGCGTCAATTCGTACCGGGATCGCAACGAGTTGCAGGCTCTCGCGGCTGCTCGCGCCCAGGGCAAGCCCGTCCTCGGCATTTGCCGTGGCGCCCAGCTGACCAACGTCGCTCTCGGCGGAACCCTCTACCCCGACCTGGACCGCGATCGGCCCGGTTCGCTGAAGCACCGATACTCCGAGCAGGAACTCCGCCAGGTTCACCACCAGGTACACCTCGAATCGGGCAAGTCCCGGCTCTCGACCTGGTTGGACGGCGCGTGCGAGATTGCCGTCAACAGCCTGCACCACCAGGGCGTGTGCGACCTTGCGCCTGGGGTCACGGTGACGGCCACGGCCCCGGACGGTCTGGTCGAGGCCTTCGAGACGCCCGGTGAGCTCATCACCTGCGTGCAGTGGCATCCCGAAACCCTGTGGGCGCACCAGGAACACGCCCGAGCGCTGCTCGCTGGCTTCGTCGAGTCCTGCGCGTAGCCACCCGCCGGCCCCTGTCTGATCACCCCCGTAGGGGTCTCGGGCTTGACACTCCCAAATAAGGACTAAAGAATGAACCTAAAGACCAATAGTGCGAATCGAGGGAAGGTCATGAACGAGTCGAGATCGGACCAGGCGTCGCGGACCGGCTCCCCCACGGTTGCGGTCATCGGGGCGGGCTTCAGCGGAATCGCTGCGGGTATCGCGCTCAGAAAGCAGGGAATCGAGGACTTCGTCATCTTCGAGCGGTCCGACGGTGTGGGCGGCACCTGGTGGGTCAACCGCTACCCGGGGGCGGAGGTCGACCTCGAGTCGCACATCTACTCGTTTTCGCACGAGCGCTACGACTGGACCCGCACCCACGCGGGATGGCGTGAAATCTACGACTACCTCGAACACGTCGCTCGTAAGTGGGGGCTTCTCGAACGCATCAGGCTCGGGGAGAACGTCGAGTCGGTCGTGTGGTCCGAAGTGCACCAGAGCTATACCGTCACCACGTCGTCGGGGGAGGAACACGGCCCGTTCCGGGCCGTCATCAGCGCCGTCGGCTTCCTGAACACTCCGATCATTCCGCCGTTCGCTCGTGACGACTCCGTCTACGAAGGCGAAATGTGCCACACCTCCACCTGGCGCGACGAGCTCGACCTGGGCGGCAAGGCCGTCGGCGTCGTCGGCACCGGATCGTCCGCGGTTCAGGTGGTCGCCGAGGCCGAACGTCAGGCCGAGTCGGTCAAGGTGTTCCAGCTCGAACCCAACTGGCTCCTGCCCAAGGACGCGCGAGACTTCACGCCCCTGGAGCGGCGTCTCAACCGGCTCTACCCGGTCTATGCCTGGCGGCGCTTGAAGCTGTACCTCGGCTACGACCTGCGCCAGATGCGCACCAGCCACGCCCGCGTCGACGGCAGGTTCAACAAGCGTCGACGCAAGGCCTCGCTGGAGTTCATCCGCAGCTCACTGGCCGGCCGCCCGGACCTGCTCGAGCATTCGGTGCCGGACTTCCCGTTCGAGGCCCGACGCACGGTGGTCAGTGACACCTACTACCCGGCACTGCGCAGCCCCAAGGTCACGTTGGTCCCGCACGGCGTGACCTCCATGACCGCCACCGGTGTCGTCGACGCCAGCGGCGAGAAACACGACCTGGACATGGTGGTGTTGGCGACGGGCTTCGATGCTGCCAACTATCTCGGCACCTATCGGGTCGTTGGCGAGAACGGGACGGACCTGCACGAACAGTGGAATGGCGAGCCCGAGGCGATGTTGGGCATCATGGTGCCGAACTTCCCGAACTTCTTCATGATGTTCGGCCCGAACACCAACGCCATCCCGCTCGTCACGTTCTATGAGGCGCAGGCGGCCTTCTCGGCGAAGTTGATCAAGAGGCTGGTCGCCGGCCAGGCCGCTCGCATCAGGGTGCGGCGCTCGGCTTACCTCATCTACAACGACTGGCTGCAGTCACAAATCGCCAAGACGGTGTGGGTCGAAACCGACAGCTACTTCCGCGCCGGCTCGGGCCGGATCGTCAGCCAGTGGCCGTTCAGCGCCAGCGCCTACCTGATGGCGACCAAGGTGCTCCGCCGGATCGGTGTCATCGCCGAGTAGTTGACGGCGTACCTCGCGGGCCGACAATGAGCCATGGCGGAGTCTTCTGACCTGGCCGCCCGCAGGCGGCGGGCCGCGGCCGGCACCGTGCTGATGACGGCGGGGCCGTCGGTGTTCGTCGGGGTGATCCCGTGGCTGCTGACCCGGTGGCGCGTCCGGCGTCCGGTGCCCGGCGGGACGCCCGCCCGCGTGGTCGGTGCCCTCCTGGTCGGCGGCGGTGCTCGCCTCCTGCTTCACCCGCTTCGTCACCGAGGGGGTGGGCACACCGGCGCCGATGGCGCCGCCGGAGCGGCTGGTCGTCGGCGGGATCTACCGCCACGTCCGCCACCCGATGTACGTCGCGATGGGGGTGGCGGTCACCGGGCAGGCGCTGCTGCTCGGCCGTCCGCGGCTCCTGCTCTACCCCATGATCGCGGCGGTGCCCGTCGCGATCTTCGTCCGCCGCGTCGAGGAGCCCGCGCTGGCCCGGACCTACGGCGCCGAGTACGAGGAGTACCGCCGCAACGTGCCCGGCTGGCTGCCGCGGCTGCGTCCCTGGCGCCCCGCCGCCCCGCCCGACGGGCGATGAGGGCCGCTTCCCCGGTGCCGCACGGGCGGTGCGGTCCGCCTCTCTGGCGAGGATCGCGCCACCACCCGCTTCGACGCCCTCACCGAGCCAACTCCAGACGCCGCACCCCGGCCAGCCGACCCCCGACGGGTCCTGAACGATCGATCCGGAGTCTGGCAGTGTGGTGAACAGCTCGTCACGCAGGTAACTTCTCGCTCACAGTGGCGGGTGCGACCGCGCCTGTCACCCTTTCGGGTGTTGCGCAGCGAAGTCCATCTACTAGTGGGAGCCGACCAGATGGAGACCGGATTACTGGTGATCCGCACGGTGTCTCCAGCAGCGGGTCGCAGGCGAGGTGCGGGCAGCCATGATCGATGAAGATCCCAGCAGATCGTCTTTGGAGAGCATCGGTAGCGACCCCACGGGGCGGCTCCGGGTCCTGAACCATGCGGCCTTGGCGATCAACGGCAGTCTCGGCTCCGGCGAGGTTATCGACAACGCCGTCGAATCACTGCTCGCGGCGACCGGGCTCAGCAGCGGAGTGGTCTACTGGTTCGATAGGACCCAGGAGCTCCTCATCGGCCGTGGGGCCAAGGGCTTCCGGAACGGCCTCCGACCAGGTATCGATGTGCATGGTAAGACCTCAGGGAGTCTACCGAGTCGAGCTTTCCGGGCATCCGAGCCACTGCTCTTCAACGCTGATGACCCTCGGACCGGCTACGCCAGCGTCACCGAGGACGAACGTCGCTGCATCGTCCCCGAGGAGATCCGGACCGCGGCCTTCGTGAAGATCGGTTCAGGAGCGGCGGCGCACGGGGTCCTTGCCCTGTGTGCGCACGGTTTTCGCTGGAAGATCGATGCGGATTGGGTCGAGCTGTTGTCCATGGTCGCCGGGCAGTTGGAGACCGCCCTGGAACGGGCGAAGTCGCATGAGGCGGTCAGCGAGCGCGCCGACGAGATCGCGAACCTGTACGAGATCGGCCGTCGCCTGGACGGGTTCGACGGCGGTGCGGCACTATCGGGGGCGCTCGAGTTCGCCTGCCACAGCTTCGGGTTCACGCGGTGCACCGTCGATGGCCTCGAGTTCGGTGCAACCGACTGGGTCGACGCGCTGCCGGTCGGCCACCGACTCGCTGTGCCCCTGGCCGTCGGGAACTACCGCATGGGGCAGTTGGTCATCGACTGTGGCAAACAGCCCGGCGCGCGAGAGTGGCGGCTCGGCCGGGCGATCGCCGAGCTCGTCTCGATCGCAGCGTGGCGCCACCACCACTATCGAAAGAGCAAACAGGCCGGGGCCGCGGAGGTGCAAGGCCGCCTTGCGCGGGAGATTCACGACGGAATCGCCCAGCGCTTCTATGTGATTCAGCTCAACTTGACCGCTGCCGCGGATTCCGTCGATGAGCCGGAGAACCATCAGCACTATCTTGATCAGGCGATGCGTAACTCGCAGCTGGGGCTCGAGGAGTCGCGTCAGTGGGTTCGCAGTCTCCGGCAACCGCAGGGGAGTCATCGTCGGCTCGGCGAGGACCTCGCGGTGCTTGCCGATGAGTTTGTCGCCAATTTCGGCATCCCGTGCGAGCTGAGCGTGCTCGGCCCGGAGGGAGTTCTCGACGAGTCGACCCATCAGGCCGTCATGCGGGGTGTCCAGGAGTTGTTGCACAACGTTGGAAAGCACGCGGATGCGGCGAACGTGCATGTCGGAGCCCGGTTCGGCGCTGGTCATCTGGAGGTCACTGTTGTCGACGACGGCCGTGGGATCGAGGACACCCGGAACGGCGGGTTCGGGCTGCTCGGGATCCGGGAACGGATGACCGAGGTGGGGGCGCGGTTGTTCATCTCCGGTCGGCGCGGCCGAGGAACCACAGCGGCGTTGCGGGTCCCCCTGCTGGATCCGATGGGGTTGCCGTTGGTGCCGAGTACGACGACCACCTGGCCCACAGAGCGCTGACCAGCGCTGATCGTCTGCTGCCGCCCGGGCGGATCGTCCTGCCCAGGGTCCCGGGACGGCCGTCGGGGCACTACCAATCGTCCGGGTGGCCCGCAGGGAACGGCTGGATGGCCAGTAGGCATCCGGCGATGGTGATCTTTAGCCTTGCCTCCACGAAATCGCGCGCAGCCGTCGTCGCGTTCCCGGTCAAGGAGGACTTCGCGTGCAAGCCATCAGCAGCGTTCGGAGTTTGTGATGCGACCGGCCCGATTCGATTATCTCGCTCCCACGACCGTCACCGACGCCGTAGCGGTGCTCGGCGCGGACGAGTCCGCGAAGGTGCTGGCCGGTGGTCAGAGCCTCGTTCCGCTGATGAATCTCAGACTCGCCGCCCCGAGCACGCTCGTCGATATCAACCAGGTCACCGAATTGGATTTCGTACAGGTGGCCGACGGCGACGTTCGATTGGGGGCGCTGATTCGGCACCGGCGTCTCGAATTCGACCCCGAGGTGGCCCGGCTCGTCCCGCTCCTGGCCGAGGCGGCGACCTTGATCGGTCACCCACAGGTCCGCAACCGGGGCACGGTCGGTGGCTCACTCGCCCACGCCGATCCCTCGGCGGAGCTCGGGTGCGCGTTGTTGGCGCTCGACGCCGAGGTCACGGTCCAGGGTGCAGCCGGCCGTCGCGCGGTTCCGGTCGCCGGCCTGTTCGACGGTTTCTTCACCACGACATTGGAGCCCGACGAGCTGATCTGCGAGGTTCGGGTTCCGGCCGCGGCGGGCGGGCGCGGATCGGTGCTGCAGGAGTACGCGCCCCGTGCCGGGGACTTTGCGGTGGCTAGCGTCGCGGCGTGCGTCGACCGGACCTCCGCCGGGACCTGCGTCCGAGTGCGGGCGGCGGCCGGCGGCGTCGGGTCGACACCGATCGACATCAGCTCCGCATGCGGTGAGCTGGTCGGTGAGACCGAGCTGAGCGAGGGGTTGCTGCGCCATGTCGCGTCCCACGCAGCCGAGCTCATCCAACCAGCCGACGATCTGCGGGCCAGCGCCGAGGACCGGCGCGACCTGCTCCAGGTGCTACTGGTCAGGGCGCTCCCGGTCGCGTGGACGCGTGCAGCCGGCAACCCCAACGGAGGTGCGCGATGAGGGAGATCTCGCTGCGGGTGAACGGGGAGTCGGTCTCGGTGGAGGTCGAGCCTCGCGAGCACCTCGCCGACATCCTGCGCGACCGCCTGGGGCTCACTGGCACCCACAAGGCCTGCGAGCAGGGGGCGTGTGGTGCGTGCACCGTGCATCTCGACGGAACCCCGGTGCTGTCGTGCCTGATGTTCGCCGTGCAGGCCGACAACCGCACGGTCAGCACCGTCGAAGGCGTCGGTACTGCCGAGGAGCTGGCGCCGATCCAGCGGGCCATGTCCGAGCGGCACGGCCTGCAATGCGGATTCTGTACCCCAGGAATGATCATGCAGGCGCTCGACGTGATCGGCCGAGCCAACGGTGGCCTGACTCCCGAGCGGGTTCGCCACGAGATGTCGGGCAACCTGTGCCGCTGCACGGGTTATGTCTCCATCGTGGACGCCGTTCTCGACGCCGCGGCCGAGAGCGGCTCGCCCGCCGCGGTCCCGGACGACCAGCCCACCCAGGCGGAGGTGCAGTGATGATCGGCGAGCGGGTCACACGCAAGGAGGATGCGCGGTTCCTCACCGGGGCGGGCCGCTACCTGGCGGATCTGCGACCGGCAGGGCTGAAGCACGCCGCGATTCTGCGCAGCCCGGTGGCGCACGCCCGGATCAACGGCATCGATACGACCGCGGCGCAGGCCCTTCCCGGTGTCGTCGCGGTGTTCACCGCCGCCGATCTGAAGGAGCACAGTCGGCCGCTGTCGCACCGGCTGGCGGTTCCGGGCATCCGGCCCCTGGAGTGGTATGTCCTGGCCGACGACAAGGTCCGTTACGTGGGTGAGCCGCTCGCGGTGGTGGTTGCCGAGAGCCGGTACGTCGCCGAGGACGCCCTCGAGCTCATCGAGCTGGATTTCGAGGAGCTGGATGCCGTGACCGAGGTACGCGCGAGCCTGGGCGGGGGCGGTGCTCCGGCGCCGCCGTTGCTGTTCGACGACTGGGGCGACAACATCTTCTACGCCGGTGGCTTCGCCAACGGTGATTTCGGCGCCGCGGCCGAGCGCGCGGACGGCGTGCTGTGCGAGACCATCGCCCACCATCGGATCGTCGGCCTGCCGCTCGAGGGGCACGGTGCCTGCGGTCATTTCGACCACGCGCGCGGGGAGCTGCTGCTCTACAGCTCCAATCAGCAGCCGCACAACCTGCGGACCGTCGTCGCCGATGTAACCGGTCTCTCGCTGGAGAAGGTGCGGGTGATCGCCCCCGACATGGGCGGGGGGTTCGGCAACAAGCAGCATTTCCACCGCGAGGAACTGCTGATCGCCGTCGTCGCCATTCTCGTCCCGCACCCGGTGACCTGGTCCGCGGACCGGAGCGAGTCGCTGACCGGCTCGGTGCAGTCCCGTCAGCAGGAGCACGATGTCGAGGTCGCCTACCGCGCGGACGGCCGGATCCTGGGCGTGCGTACCCATGTGATCTCCGACCTCGGCAGCCCGACCCTGTACTTCAGCAGCATCGGCCCGGCGCTGATCACCGCTTCAATGCTGCCCGGCACCTACGACATCGGGGCGTTCGAGTACCGGCTCACCGGCGTCGCCACCAACAAGCCCCCGATGGGTGCCTACCGCGGCTTCGGGCAGCCCCAGGCCAACTTCACGATCGAGCGGGTGATGGATCTGGTGGCCGACGCGACCGGGGTCGACCCGGCCGAGGTCCGCCGCCGCAACATGATCCCGGACTCGCCGCGCCCGTTCTTCAGCGCGACGGGCAACCGCTACGACACGCCGAGCTTCCGGGAGCAGATGGAGGTGCTGCTGGATGAGCTGGACTATCCGGCGGTGCGCCGCGAGCAGGAAGAGGCCCGCCGCGAGGGGCGGCTGGTCGGGGTGGGCCTGGCCAACCTCGTCGAATGCAGTACGGCGAACCTGTTCGGGTTCTGCAGCCAGTTCGGCGGCTACGAGATGGCATCGGTGGTGGTGCAGCCCAACGGGCACGTGAGCATCAACTGCGGGACCAAGTCGCAGGGCCAGGGCCACCAGACCATCTACGCCCAGATCGCTGCCGACGTGCTCACCGTCGATATGGACGACATCGACGTTACCGACGGCGACACCGCACTGCTTCCGCACGGGATGGGGACCTGGGGGAGCCGGTCGGCGACCGCCGGCGGCGGGGTGGTCCTGAAGGGGGCCCGCCAGATCCGCGACAAGATGACCGCGATCGCCGCACACCTGCTGCAGGTGGCTGCCGAGGACGTGCAGTTGCGCAGCGGTGTCTTCTCGGCCGGTGCCGGCCGGGTGACCTTCGCCGAGGTTGCCCGCGCCGCCTACCTGCAGACATTCCTCTTGCCGCCGGGAATGGATCCTGGGCTGGCTACGATCGCGAGCCTGGATCCCGGGCTGGCGGATCCCTTCCCGGACGAGACCGGAAAGATGAACGCGGGCAGCACCTTCTCCACGGCCGCCGCGGCGGCCGTTGTGGAGGTCGATGCCGGAACCGGGCAGGTCGCCGTCCGCAGCTTCCGCATCGTGCACGACTGCGGCACCGTGATCAACCCGCTGCTGGTGGACGGTCAGATCCAGGGCGGGTTCGCGCAGGCCCTGGGTGCGGTGCTGCTCGAGGAGGTCGTCCACGACGCTCAGGGGCAGCCGCTGACCAGCACACTGCTGGACTACCTGATCCCCTCGTTCTCCGACGTGCCACGGGTACACACCCACCACCGGGAGCACCCTTCGGAATTGCTCGGTGGGTTCCGGGGAGCCGGGGAAGCAACCACCATCTGCGGGCCATCAGCGATCGCGAACGCCGTGCATGACGCCCTGCGGCCGCTGGGGGTGCGGGTGCTGCGGACGAACCTGTCGTCGCGCTCTGTCCGGAACATGATCCGGGCGGCCGGGGTGAAGCCGGATCCGTTCGTGGCGGGTATCCCGCTCCGAGTCTGAGGCGTCGCGAGCGTGGTCCTGCGTGATCTGAGAGGAGCCAGCGTGAAGATCGGTGTGCCGACCGAGTCGATGGAACACGAGGATCGGGTCGCGCTCACCCCGGCCGGTGTAGAGCAGCTCGTCGCCGTTGGCCACCAGGTGTATGTGCAGGCGGGCGCCGGTGTCGGTGCGGCGATGGCCGACCAGGAGTACCGGTCGGTCGGCGCCGGGGTTGTCGACACCGCCGACGAGGTCTGGGCGGAGTCGGAGCTGGTCGTGAAGGTAGAAGCGCCGGTCGAGGGCGAGTTCGAGCGGATGCGCCCCGGTCAGGTGCTGTTCTGCTACCTGCACCTGGCCGCCTCTCGGCGACGCACCGAGGCGCTGCTCGAGCACGGCGTCACCGCGATCGCCTACGAGGAGGTGCAGGGCTGGGACGGCGTGCGCCCGTTGCGTGTCCCGATGAGCGAGATCGCCGGTCGGCTGGCGGTGCAGGTCGGCGCCCGGCACCGGACACGCCCGGCCGTCCGCGTCGTCGTGCTGGGGGCCGGCGTCGTCGGAACCAGTGCGGTCGCGGCAGCGGCCGGGTGCGGCGCGGAGGTGGCCCTTCTCGATGTCGACCCCGACCGGTTGCGCGAGGTCGACCGGCGTTACCGCGGCCGGGTGCGGACCTGTCTCGCGAGCGGGTTCGAGGTGGCACGGGCCCTTTGCGACGCCGACCTCGTGATCGGGGCCGTGGGGGTCCCGGTGGGCCCGGCGCCAACGATCGTGACATCCGAGATGGTCGCGGACATGCGAAGTGGCGCGGTGCTGGTGGACGTGGCGATCGACGAGGGCGGCTGTTTCGAGGGCTCTCGGCCGACGACCCTCGCCGACCCGACTTTCGCTGTGCACGGCACGCGGTTCTGCTGTGTCCCCAACCTGCCGTCAGTGGTTCCGCGGATCGCGACCCGCGCGTTGACCGACGCCACGCTGTCCTATGTGGATGCTTTGGCCGGCAAGGGTGTGGACCGTGCGGTGCGCGAGGACCGGAGTCTCGCGCTGGGGCTGAGCACCTGCCGCGGGCGGATCACCAGCGAACCGGTGGCGGCGACGCACGATCTGCCGTTCGCCCGGGCGGTGGCGTCGTGACCGCGCAGGTGGACGGGGTGGCGGTGGCTACCCATCCGATGCCCCTGACCAGTGAGCAGCGCTCCCTCTACCGGCAGATCTGCCTCCGCCTGGACCCCGACCGGCTGCGCGATCTGTTGGTGCGGCTGGTGAACATCCACAGCCCCACGGGAGCGGAGCGGGCCGCGTCGGAGTTCATGGCCGACCACCTGGCGACCGCGGTAAGTGTCCGGTCGGCGTATCTACCCATGACCGAGACCAGCGGCAACGTGACCGCCGAGCTGCCCGGCAGCGGCGGCGGGGCCCGGCTGCTGCTCTACGCCCCGATCGACACCCACATCGATCCGGAGTCCGACGTGCCCTGGGTGGGGCCGTCGCTGCGGGCCGACATGCTCCCGCAGGCCCGCGTCGACGGTGACCTGGTGATCGGGCTGGGCGCGGCCAACCCCAAGTGCATGGTCGCCGGGCTGACCGAGGTACTACACGCGGTGCGGGAGGCCGGCATCCCGTTGCTGGGCGACCTGCTGCTCGGGTTCGCCGGGGGCGGGATGCCGGTGTCGATCAGCGGGAGGGCGCACGCCGGCCTGAGCAACGGGGTGCACCACCTGCTGTCCCGCGGGACGGCCCCGGACTTGGCGATCGTGTTCAAGCCGTCGTGGGCGGTGTTTGCCGAGGAGCCAGGCCTGTGCTGGTTCAAGGTGTCCGTCCGGGGCACGCTCGGCTATGCGGGGATCCCGCGCGGCACCCCTGGGTTCCGCTCCTCGATCGTGCCGGCTGCCACAGTGATCCAGGAGATCGAGGCCTGGCTGCCGACGTACACCCGGCAGAACACAATGGGCACCACCGCGCCCGAGGGGTGGATCTCCGCGGTTCGAGCCGGAAGCCCGGAGAAGCCGGCATTTCCCTCGGCCACCACCGAGATCTACCTGGATCTGCGGGTGAACCCGCGGACACCGCCGGCGCAGGTGCGCCACCAGTTCGCCGAGATGATCCAGCAGATACGCCACCGACACCCGGACATCGATCTCGACTGGGCGATGGTCGGCTCGCTGCCAGGCGGACGGACCGATCCCGAGCACTGGATCGTGCAGTCCTGCCAGCGAGGCTGGGCCGAGGTCGAGGGACGGCCGTACACGTCCACTCCACTGGCAAGCGGCCAGACCGACGGTGCCCTGATCCGTCGACTCGGCATCCCCTGCGCACGGATCGGCTACCCCTGGCCCCCGGCCTGCGCCCCCGCTGAGCTCACCGACGGCCTGGGTGGGATGGGGGTCGCATCCATCGACGACGTCATGCGGGGCGTTCGGGCCATCGCATACGCCGTGGTGGACACGCTCACCCGGCCGCGGGTTGAACTCGGCCTGTGAGCCGGGGCACGGCCGGGTGCTAGCGTGCCGGTCCAGGACTGTCGGCGGTTTCGGCTCGCCTGCCCACCCGACGAGCCTCGCCCATCGACGAGAACACAAGTAGGTCGAACGCTGTGGACGGTGCGCAAATCCGGATGATGGTGGTCGAGGATCACCCTATCGTGATGGAGGGGGTCAAGGCCGTCCTCCAACGGCTGCCCGAGGTCACCGTCGTCTCCACCGCGACGACCGGTGCCGAGGCATTGACCGCGGCGGCCGCGTCCGACCCTGCCGTGGTGCTCCTCGACCTGGAGATTCCCCCGCCGGCCGGGGCTGAGCTCATTCAGGCGCTGGCCGAGGTCTGCTCGGCCCGGGTCCTGATCATGACCGTGATCGACGACGACGACCGGCTCGTGGAGTGCATGCGGGCCGGCGCGTCGGGATACCTGCTCAAGGGCACCCCGATCGACGAGGTGTTGCACGCGATCAAGCTCGTGCACCAGGGCGAGGTCTCGCTCACCCCGGCGCTGACCCGCCGCCTGGTGACCAGGCTCGCGGTCGGGGAGCCAGTGAAGCCGGAGAAGCCAGCCGCACAGCCGACATTGACCTCACGTGAACGCGAGGTGCTGACCTACGTCATGCGAGGGCACACGAACCGTCAGATCGCGTCGAGGATGTTCCTCTCGCCACGGACGGTGAAGGCGCATCTGGCGACGGCGTTCGAGAAGCTCGAGGTCCATGATCGGACCGCCGCCGTCAGCGTCGCCATCGCACGCGGTCTCATCGAGCTCGACGGCCCGGACGGGCGCTCCACCGGCACCTCCTGATGCAGGGCCTGGCCCGGGGGCCGTGAGACGGGCGGTGCGGTCCGGTCAGAGCGGCTGCACCGCCCGTCGTCAGGTGAGGGGTTGCGCGGCGTCCGGGCTCAGACGCGGATCCGCGAGGAGCGGTGTGGCACGGTCGATCTTCCCCTGATCCTGCGCGGCCACCGCCCCGATGCTCACGAGGAGCGTCGGCTGGTGACAGCTACGCCGTTCGATCCGGGCTCAGCCCTATCTGTGAAGCGTTGCCCGAGTATGACCAGCAGGTATCCGATCACTGCGATCCCGAGTGAGACGATCGGAGCCAGCTGGGCGAGCAGTGGTAGCAGCTCAGCGCTCTGAAGCAGCGCGATGCCGACGGCTGCCGAGACGAGCCACACCGCCGTCGCCGGTGTCAGCAGGCGCCGCTTGGTGGTCTCCGTAGCCAGCGCAAATTTCGTCTGCATCCCACCGAACGTGACACAGGTGGCCATGATGCCACCCCAGCCGACGAAGAAGATGCCGAACCACTGCAATGTCTGCAGCAGATAGGAGAAGACATCGGTGAGCATCAGCACCACCGCCACGACCGCCACTACGGTGACCAGCAGTTTGCGCCGGACCCGCCGGCCGGTGGCTTCCTGGATGAGACGTTGAATGTTGAGCGAGGAGAGGTAGAAGTTCAACGTCTGGATCCGCATCTGGGTCACGACGATGAACACCAGGCCGACTACGCCCATCAACTGGACCAGCGCGATCGCGACACCGACCTCCGAAGCAGCCTCCGAGCGTGGCAGCACCGACTGGACGATGAACATGCCGATGATGCCGTTGACCACCAAAGTGATCGTGGTGAATACGGGACCGAAGGTCACCCATCGGTGGTAGTGCACGTCCTCTTTTCTGCCGAATCGTGAGAAGTCGTTCGAAACCGGAATGATCAGCCACACGCCGAGATAGATCACGACGGTTGTGACCCAGCCCGGGATCACTTGCGCCGCGGCCGGGACGACTCCTGGATAGTCGAGCCAACCTGCGGGATTTCCTTTTATCGCTGCCAGCACCACTGCCGCCAGCACACCGGCGACATACAGCGGAAGTAGCACCGCATTGATCTTGTCCAGCCAAGTCAGGACGGCGCCCATCATCAGTGGCAGCATGCCGACCACCGCAACGACGTACCAGATCCGGAGATCGCCACCCAGATACTGCTGAAAACTGACCGCGATGACGCTTCCTTCGAACACCGTGAAGTAGACTGTCGCGATTGCGAGCAGCAGGATGATGAGCAACCGGCCCAGCTTGCCGAAGATCTGTTCCGAGGTGAGGGAGCTGCCCTTCCCGGTACTGATGCCGAGTCGGACCATCGGCATGTTGAACAGCGCCATCAGCGCGGCCGACACGAGAAGGCCGATGATGGCCTGTTTCGTTCCTGCGAGCGTCGCCGCAAGCGCACCCTGGAACAAGTAGATCATACCGACGAGCATCGCCCAGCTCGCCATGTGTACTTTGCCGCGACTCAGTCGAGCCTCAGCCGGAACGACCTGGGTAGCGAAATCGTCGTCTCGGTGTTCATTGACGACCTGAGGTGTTGACCCGTCGTCCGCAGGTGCTCTTGTGCTCATGGATGTGTCCTCCATCTTCCAGGAGATTGCCTAGGACGTGGTGGGTCAGGTGGATGACATTCCGCCGTCGATCACCAGGAATTGACCGTTGATCTGTCCGGACGTTTCGGAGGCGAAGAACGCCACAGCATCGGCGATCTGCTCGGCTGAGGTCAGCCGGCCGGTCGGGGTGGCCTCCAGCATCGCTTGGATGCCAGGGTGTCCCTGTTCGAGCATCCGACGTACCTGCGCGGTCGACACCGGGCCAGGCGCGACGCAGTTGGCGGTGATGCTGTTCTTGCCCAGCTCCAAGGCGAGTTGGCGGGCCAGGCCGATGTGGCCCGCCTTGGCTGCGGAGTACGCCGCATGGCCTTCCAGCCCGATGATCCCGGCTATCGAGGAGATGTTGACGATCCGTCCGTAGTGTTGATCGAGCATGTGCGGGATCGCGGCACGGCAGGCCAGTACCGTGGTGATCAGGTTGTTCTCGAGCTCCGTCCGAAGGTCCTTCTCGGACTTCTCGGCGAATGGCCCGAGAGCAGATCCGGTCCAGCCGCCCGCACTATTCACCAGGACATCCACCCGGCCGAACCGATGGTGGGCGTGGGCGATGGCCCGGGCGGCGCCTCCCGGCTCCGCCAAGTCGGCCACGACCGTGGTGGCGATGCCGCTCTCGGCAGCCTCGATCTCGGCTGCCAGCTCGTCTAGAACCGGTTGCCGGCGGCCGACGAGTGCGATCCGGAAGCCGGCGGATGCAAATCGGTGGGCGATCGCTCGTCCGAGCGAACCCGCTGCGCCGGTGATGAGAGCAACGCGCTGACTGCCTGGGCCCATCGTCGGGTTGTCGGGACCGGGGTCGGACTGCATTTCACGCATTTCGCCTCGGACTTCGATGTGATATGGACCACGACACAGTGCGGCACGGCTCAATGGGGCGCCAGTGGCCCATCGGCCAGATCTTGCCCTGTCCGCTCGGGCATGCCCCAGCGGTCCTGCTCGGCCGAAATGGGGCCGGCACAAGCTGCTTATCGGACAAGTGGACGGTTCAGCGTGGCCATCTGGACAGTCGTTCGTGTGAAATCCAGTGGCCGATAGGTCGGGTCAAGTCCGAACCTCAGGCCACTGGCGGGCGGGTGCTGACCGGGTTGGGATTGGTGCAGGTCAGATCGGCGGCAGAAGCGGCCGACGAGGGTATGGATCGAAAGGGCGTACGCGATGTCGCTGACGAACTCGATGGATGTCGGGAGCGCTGTCGGGAAGGTTTCCAAACGCCAGTACGAGCCCTACCTGAAGGCGTCGTGGGGCTTGCTCAACCACTGGTATCCGGCATTGTTCAGCAGCGAGCTCGGTGAGAACGAGGTCAAGGGTGTCACCATCTGTGGCGTTCCGTTGATCCTGCGCCGGGTGCATGGAAAGGTTCATGTGCTGCGTGACCAGTGCGTGCATCGCGGGGTGAAGATGTCGATCCGGCCGATGTGCCTGACCGACGACACGATCACCTGTTGGTACCACGGCTACACGTACAACCTGGAGACCGGCCGCCTGGAGACGATCATCGCGGCACCTGACGACGAGATCGTCGGAACAACGGGAATCCAGGTGTTCCCGGTTCAGGAAGTCAACAACCTCATCTATGTCTTCGTGGGGGAGCCCGGATACGAGCCGGTGCCCGAGTTGCGGCTGGATCTGCCTCCGAAGCTGGAGAATCCGGTCCATCCGGTGGCGCACCCGCTGGATCCGGACACGATGATACTAGGTGTCCGCCGGACCGCGAACGCGAACTGGCGGCTCGGCGTCGAGAACGGTTTCGACCCTGGCCACCAGATGCTGCACCGGGATGCCGCGATCGTCCTCGCACGGGATACCGCCCTGCCACTCGGTATCAACCCGACGGATCCGCGCGCGATCACCGCGTACGAGGATGAGGATGGCCCGAAGGGAATGATGAACGAGTGGAACTCGGGATTCTACGACCTGGTGATGGCCAACGAACGGCTGAACATCAAGGCCGCAGGTAACAACCCGACGGTGGGCCTGCGCACGTCGATGTACCTGCCCGGTGTGCTGATGGTCGAGAACTGGCCGGCTTACGGCCTGGCCCAGTACGAGTGGTTCGTGCCGATCGACGACAAGACCCACGAGTACTGGTCGGTCATCGCGGCCAAGGTCAGCACTGAGGAGGAGCGCAAGCGCTTCCAGTACGACTTCGACTACCTGTGGCGAGACCAGGCGTTGATCGGGTTCAACGCCGACGACGTCTTCGCCCGGGAGGCGATGGAGAACTTCTACGAAGAGGGCGGTCCGGGCTGGGACGACGAGCAGCTCTGCGGGATGGACGCGATCATCGTCGCCTGGCGCAAGCTCGTCTCCCGGCATGCCCGCGAGATCCAGAAGCCGCAGCGCAACCCCAGCCCGAAGCTTGCGGAGTAGACCCGACCCGCACCGCTGGCCAGCTCGATTCCCCTCGGAGGAGTCCGAAACGATGTACAGCGCGAGCCTTCGGTTCTCCGATGGGCATGTCGAGACCGTGGATGTTCCGTCCGGGTGCAATGTGCTGAAAGCGGCCTTGGACGCGGGAATCGGGCTGGCCTCGCAGTGCCAGTCGGGAAGCTGCGGGACCTGCGTTGCGCAGCTGCGGGACGGGCGCACCGAGCCGGTGCCGGGGCGCGCGAGTGCGCTGCTGGACAGCGAGTACCGGGAGGGCGGACGGCTGCTCTGCTCGACGTTGCTCGATTCTGCGGCGCAGTTCCAGCTGCCCTACCCGAGCGAGGTTCTCTTCGGAGAACAACCGAAGGTCCATGTCGCAACCGTCACCGAGCTTGTCCCGCTCTCGCAGATCGTGGTTGGGCTGCGGGTGCGGATCGAGGATCGACCGCTTGGGTTCCGGGCCGGACAGTACGCCCGGATACGCGTGCCTGGCACCCACGAGTGGCGCTCCTACTCGATGGCGAGTCCTCCGGACAGCGGAGCTGAGCTGGAGTTCCACGTCCGGTTGCTGCCCGACGGGCGGTTCTCGTCGTACCTGCGCGAGGGCTGCACGGTCGGCGCGCAGCTGGAGATCGACGGCCCATACGGGTCCTTCGTCGTGCGGCCGAGCAAGGACCATCATCTGTTCGTGGCCGGTGGTACTGGCCTCGCGCCGATCCTGTCGATGATCGACCACCTCCGCGAGAGCGGCAGCAGGCGAAGCCCGGTGACCCTGTGCTTTGCGTGCCAAACGGAGACCGCCCTGTACTACGCGGAGGAGGTCGGTCTGCGGACGATGTGGATGCCCCGGATGCAGGCCCGCATCGCGGTCACGGAACCGACCACTGCCGGCTCCTGGACCGGCCCGATCGGAACCCCGGTTTCGCTCATCGAGCCGGGGGACGTGAGGGAGCGAACCACCGCCTACCTATGCGGTCCGCCCGGCATGATCGACGCGGCCCGGCGACGGCTACGTGAGCTCGGTCTCCCCGCAGACCAGATCCACAGTGAGCGATTTGTATCCAGTGAGGAATGACGGATCCGCCCCGGGTGTGGCGTCCAGCAGTAGATCGGGAGAGCCGGTGAGCGTCAAGCAGTTGGGTTACTTGGGTCTGGCCGCTCGTGACACCGCGGCCTGGCGGCGTCTGTTGATCGATCGGCTCGGCTGCCAGCAGGCGGTCGGGTCGTCGCCGGATGCATTGCGTATCCGGGTTGATGAGCGGAGCCACCGCATCAGCATTCGGTCGGCCGATACCGACCGAATCGACTACCTGGGGTTCGAGGTGGCAGACGCGGTGGCTCACACGAATCTCGTCGAGCGGCTCCGGGCAGCCGGTCACGAGGTCGTCGAGGGCACCGCCGAGGAGCTCGCCGACCGGCAGGTGCTCGGGCTGTCGCACACCACCGACCCGGCCGGATACCGGATCGAGTTCTACTACGGCCCGACCGTGGACGAACGCCCGTTCGTCTCCGCGCTCGGGATTCCGGGCTTCGTCACCGGCGCCCTGGGAGTGGGACACATCGTGATCGCGACCTCGATGTACGACCAGGCCCTGCGGTTCTATCGGGAGCAGCTCGGCTTCCGGGTCAGCGACCACATCACCACGGACGGCATGGAGGCGGTGTTTTTGCGCTGCAATCCCCGCCACCATACGGTGGCGCTGCTGCGGTTGCCGGCCGACGCCGGAGGCAGCGAGTTCCATCACTTCATGCTGGAGACCCCCGATCTGGACAGCGTCGGCCGGGCGCACGACGCATGCGTCCAGGCTGAGATCCCGATCTCGTTCAGCCTGGGACGGCACACGAACGACCACATGGTGTCGTTCTACCTGCGCAGCCCGTCCGGCTTCGAGATCGAGTACGGGACCGGGGGGCGGCTCGTCAACGACGCCACCTGGGAGATCGACCAGTACCGGTCGATCTCGTTCTGGGGGCACCGTCCGCTGGTCTCCCGCTGAGCCCACCTTCGAGAGGCGATTCATCGTGCGAACCATCCACCATGACCTGCTCGGAGCGCAGATCCGCTACTTGGGCACCGACCCCGGTCTCCGCAGCCGGGTGCTCGAGGCGGGCGAGGGCGATGCCCTGATCCTGCTGCACGGCGGGGGCGGTCACGCCGAGACCTACAGCCGCAACATCGTGCGTCTGGGCAGCAAGCTGCGGGTGCTGGCGCCGGACTTCCTGTGGCACGGTCTGTCGGCGACCCCGCCGTACCGAGAGGGGAACTGGCTGCGCCAGTTCACCGAGCAGATCCTGCATCTGATGGACTGCCTGGGCATCGCCAAGGCGAGCGTCGAGGGCGAGTCGCTGGGTGCCTGGATCGGTCTCGACATGGCGATCAACTACCCGGACCGGCTCGACCGGCTGATCCTCAACACCGCCTGGGGGATGCGGTTCGACCCGAACTCGGTTCAGGAGCGCGGCGCCGACCTGTCCGATCTGCGCCGGCGGTCGATTGAGGGACTGCGGAATCTGGACGAGGCCGCGTTGCGCTCCCGGCTCGAGTGGCTCGTCCACGATCCCGCTGACGTCACCGACGAGCTCGTCGCGACCCGCCTGATGCTGTGGAGCCGACCGGAGGTCCGTGCCGCCCTGACGACCTACTACGAGCACGTCTTCTCCCCGGAGATGGACCCCTATCTCTTCGATGAGCACAGCCTGCGCCGCATCTCCGCACCGACCCTGGTGCTGTGGACCGAGCACAACCCGTTCCACGGCGTCGACGCCGGAAAGCGGCTCGCCGAGCTGATCCCCGATGCCCGGCTGCACATCGTGCCGAACGCGGGGCACTGGCCACAGTGGGAGAACCCAGAGGAGCATGATCGAGTGCTCCTGGAGTTCCTGGGCGTCGGGTGAGCCGCGCGGGTCAGACGAGGAGAACGGACCGGATGGCAACGATCGACGACATCTCGGTGTCGCCGGATGAGCTGCGTGACCGCATCGAGCGGCTCGGGGCGGTCGGCGAGCGACCCGCCGGCGGCCTGGTCCGCTTCTTGTACGACGATGCATGGTGCGCGGCCGCTGATCTCGTCGAGCGATGGATGCGGCAGGCGGGGCTGCAGACCCGCCGGGATGCGGTCGGCAACGTCTTCGGGCGGTTACCGGGCACCACCGAGACGGAGCGCACCATCCTCACCGGCTCGCACATCGACACCGTCCGCGGTGGCGGCAAGTACGACGGCGCCCTGGGCATCGTCGGTGGGATCGCTGCGCTGGCCGTGCTGAAGGAGAGGATGGGCCGCCCCCGACGCTCGCTGGAGGTCGTGGCGATCTGCGAGGAGGAAGGCAGCCGGATCGCCGGGAACCTGTTCGGCTCGCGCGGCATGCTCGGGCTGACCAGCGCGGCCGAGACCGCCCGGCTCACCGACCCCGATGGGGTTTCGGTGGTCGACATGATGACCCGGATCGGATTGGATCCGGCCGCGGTGCCGGACGCGGCCCGCCGCGATGTCGACCACTTCGTCGAGCTGCACATCGAGCAGGGGCCGGTGCTCGACGGCACCGGCACGCAGATCGGTGTCGTCACCGGCATCGCCGGTATGCGCCACCAGTTGGTGACGGTGTGCGGCCAGCCCGACCATGCCGGGGCCACACCGATGGACCGGCGCCGCGACGCGCTGCAGGGCGCCGCCAGGATGGCAGTGATGATCGACGAGCTCGCGCGGGGCACGGGGGAACCCACGGTCGCCACCGTCGGCCAGATGCAGGCGTGGCCGGGTTCGGTGAACACCGTCGCGGAGCGGGTCACCTTCAGCCTCGACCTGCGCCACCCCTCCGATCCGGTGCGACTCGAGCTCCTCTCCGAGATCGAGGGGCGTTGCCGCGCGCTGGCCGAGCACCACGGCCTCGCCGTGGAGATCGTCGACCGCTGGGAGGAGCAGGCAGCGCAGATGGACGCCGGCCTGCAGCAGGTGCTGGCCGACACGGCCGACGACAGCGGCTTCAGCTGGTCCGCGCTGTCCAGCGGGGCGGCGCACGACAGCCAGCTGTGGGCGCGGCACGTCCCGACGTCGATGATCTTCGTTCCGAGCGTGGGTGGACGGTCGCACTGCGCGGTCGAATACACCCCGCTCGAGGACTGCGTCCGCGGGGCCACGCTGCTCGCACGCGTGCTGTACCGAATGGCGTACTAGCGGTCCGAAATCGGGCAGCGGAAACCGAGAGCTGAGATGAGGAACGACGTGGCGACGTTGGAGGGAAAGGTAGCGCTGGTCGTCGGCGGTACCACGGGAATCGGATTGAGCGCAGCTATCGCCTTCGCCCGGGCCGGGGCGGCCGTCGTCGTCGCCGGACGCAATGCCGAGGCCGGGCAGGCCGCTGCAGAGAAGATCGCGAACGAGGGCGCGCTGAGCCGGTACCTTCCGGCGGACGTCCAAGACTCGCAGAGCGTACAGGCGTTGGTGAGCAGGATCGCTCAGGAGCAAGGGCGCCTCGATGTGGCCTTCAACAACGCCGGTCTTGATGGTCCCGCTACGCGGGCCGCCGATATCGATGAGGCGGACTGGCTGGCCATGGTGAACATCAAGCTCAGCGGCGTGTGGCGCTGTATGAAATACGAACTACAGCAGATGGTGCGCCAGGGCGGCGGTGGAGCCGTCGTCAACATGGCCGGCAACTGGGGACTGGTCGGATTCCCCGGCTACTCGTCCTACTGCGCGGCCGCGCACGGAATCATGGGACTGACCAAGGCGGCCGCGAAAGAGTACGCGCGCGAGGGAATCCGCATCAACGCCGTCTGCCCGGGGGCTGTGCGATCGCCGATGCTCAGCCGAATGGCGGGCGGTGACGACGAGCTTCTGGAGAGCTTCGGCGAGGCGGTCGCGGTCGGCCGCGTGGCAACACCGGAGGAGGTGGCCAATGCCGTGCTCTGGCTAGCCTCGGCCGATGCGTCATACGTCAATGGTGTCGGCTTGACGCTCGACGGCGGCGGCTGAGCCACCGCGCACCGCGAGAGTACGCGACGACCGACGGCGCCCAGAGCCCTCACCGGTTGAACTCGCTCACCGCGGTCGAGCTGGGCGAGAGCTGGGCGCGGTCAGGGAGCCTCGCCCTCGGCTTCCGACCGACCGAGACGGCGAGATCAGCGCACTCGCCGGAATCGGTCTGCTGGGCGCGCTCGTCCTGGGTGAAGCGGTTCGCCCTCCGATGTATCCGGTGCAGCCGGGCCTTGCGACGCCGGTTCATGCCCGGCCAGCTGGTCGCGCAGGACGGCACCCAGCGAGTCGGATCGCGAAGAGCACCAGGGTCTGGGTCGGCAGCGTCTCGACGAACCACCGGAGCAGAACAGGCTCGGTCCGGTGTGGAATAGACCGATCATGATCCCGAATGTCAGGAAGTCGAACATCGGGCTCATCGGTCCGAAGACGAGCATGAACCGGCAGATCATGGGTAGGTCCCACAGGGAGGGCGCGCGCAGCTGCTCAGGGCCCACCCGGTCGGCGGGAGTCGTGAGCTGTCTCATGTCGTGAAGCAGGTTGTTGAGCAGGATCTGCGAGGGCAGGAACGGCAGCACGGCCGCGGCACTGAACACATTGCCGAAGTTGCTCGATGTGCCCATGAGGACGTACCCGATGGTGCTGGCGAAGATCTGCCTGCCCTCGGCGACGCCGTTGGCGAGCACCCCGAGGTCCTTCACCAGCAGCACCACGGCGACGGCGTCCTTGGCCAGCCCCACGTCGGCGGAGTGCAGCGCCAACATGTCGTTACCCACCGGCGTCCGGGCAGGGCCCTTGGTCCCCCACCGCTTCCAGAGCACGTTATGGAGCCATGACGCTGTCGGGAGCCGGCGCTACAGCGTGTGATGGAGCCATGACGCTGTCGGGAGCCTCAGTCGCCGCCGCGCCGGGACCGGCTGTCGAGTGCCCGCACGCTGGTGGTGAGCGCGGTCGACAGGCTCGCCGCGGCGCGCCGCGCCGAGGCCTGCACCTGCGGGGACCGCAGCCGGTCACCGAAGGCGGTGACGGCCTGGTCGGCGGCCTGCAACGGCGAGTGGCCCGGTTCGGGGGTCCGTTGCTCGGTCTGCGTCTCCTCCGGCCGAGGCTTTCGCAGCTCATCCGCGAGCATCCGCAACTCCCCGCCGAGGGCGTGCCAGCTCGCCCGAACGTCGGCGTCCGCGGGCCCGGGCTCGATCTCCGGCTCGTCGGTCGCCTGCGGGATGAGCATCCACGCGAGCAGGTAGGCCGGCGCGGCCGTCCCGGCGGACACGATCGTCAGCGCCACAGCGACGAGACGCACCAGCAGCGGGTCGATCCCGATGGCGTGGCCGACTCCGGCGCAGACACCGCCCAGCACCCGGTCCCGCCTGCTGCGCAGGACCTTCCCGGCAGGTCGGTCTGACCCCTTCGTTGTCATGGCTTCGACCTTGCCTTCGGCGCACCGTGCCGCTCCAGAGGCCTAAGGTCCCACCTGCCGGGTACTGGGGCTGTCACGGAGCCAGCGGGCCGGATCTGCGAACTCGCGAAACCGGTTGACGCCTCGCTAAACGTCATTGTGTGACATCTCACTATATTGGATTGTTTCACCAGTTCGGTGGACCGAATGCGTGCGGCAGTCCGGAGAGCCTGTTATGTTCGGTCGCCATGGTCGCTCCCCAGACCACAACCGCATATCTACGAAGCGCAAGCGCTGATCTGTCGATCGCGGCTCCCGTCATCGATGACGGTGTCGAATTGTGGCGGCTGGCCACCGAATCACGGAGGCTCGATGTCAACTCCCGGTACTCCTATCTCTTGTGGTGCCGGGATTTCGCCGCAACCTCGGTGATCGCGCGCTGGAGCGGCGCCGCCGTCGGCTTCGTGACCGGGTACCGGCGCCCCGCCGAACCGAACACCCTGGTCGTCTGGCAGGTGGCGGTGGACGCCTCCGTGCGTGGTCGCGGCGTCGCGAGCCGCCTGCTCGACGCGTTGTTCGATCGGGTCGACGGCGTCGACCACCTGGAGACGACGATTACGCCGGACAACGAGCCATCCACGCGGCTGTTCACCGCGTTCGCCGAGCGCCGCGGCGCCGAGATCGCTCGGTCGGAATTGTTCGACCGTTCGTTGCTGGGCGCAGGCCATCAGCCCGAGATACTCCACAGGATCGGCCCAATAGCACAGGGACGTGGTACGTGATGACCATCTTCGACGAGCTGGAGTCCGAGGTTCGAAGCTACTGCCGCAGCTGGCCGGTGGTATTCGATTCGGCCCTCGGTAGCCGCCTGACCGATGTCGACGGCAATTCCTACCTGGATTTCTTCGCCGGGGCCGGGGCGCTCAACTACGGGCACAACCCACCGGCCCTGAAGCAGCCGTTGATCGACTATCTGCGCCGCGACGGCGTCACGCATGGCCTGGACACCCATACCGCCGCCAAGGCCGAGTTCCTGCGGGCCTTCCGCGAGATCGTCCTGGAGCCGCGCGGCCTCGACTACAAGGTGCAGTTCCCCGGGCCGACCGGGGCGAACGCCGTGGAGTCCGCGCTGAAGCTGGCCCGCAAGATCACCGGCCGGGAGGCCGTCATCAACTTCACCAACGCGTTTCACGGGATGACCCTCGGCGCGTTGTCGGTGACGGGCAACTCGATGAAACGCGGTGGCGCGGGCATCCCGTTGGTGCACGCCACGCCGATGCCCTACGACAACTACTTCGACGGCACCGTGCCCGACTTCCTGTGGTTCGAGCGGGTACTCAACGACCAGGGATCCAGCCTCAACGACCCCGCCGCGGTGATCGTCGAGACCGTGCAGGGCGAGGGAGGCATCAACCCCGCACGCGTCGAGTGGTTGCAGGGCCTTGCGGAGCTGTGCAAGCGGCACGGCATCCTGCTGATCGTCGACGACGTGCAGATGGGGATCGGGCGGACCGGCCCGTTCTTCTCCTTCGAGATCGCGGACATCCAGCCCGATATCGTCTGCCTCTCGAAGTCGATCTCGGGCTACGGGCTGCCGATGGCGCTCGTGCTGATGAAGCGCGAGCACGACCGCTGGGACGCCGGGGAGCACAACGGCACCTTCCGCGGCAACAACCCGGCATTCGTCACCGCCACCGCGGCGCTGCGTGAGTACTGGACGGACGACGTCCTGGAGAAGGAGACCCTCGCCAAGGGCGAGCGGATCGAGGAACATCTCGACCGCCTGGCCGCGACGACGCCGGAACTCACCCTGACCCCCAAGGGGCGGGGGCTCGCCCGCGGGCTCGCCTTCAGCCGGCCCGAGCTGGCCGGGAAGGCCTGCGCCGCGGCGTTCGAACGTGGGCTGCTGATGGAGACCGCCGGGCCCTGCGACGAGGTGATGAAACTGATGCCACCACTGACGATGACCGAGGACGAGCTCGACGAGGGGCTGGCGATCGTGACCGACGCCGTCCACTGCGTCGCGGCGGGAGCGTGATCACGAAATGATCGTCCGGACGCTTACGGAGATCACCGATACCGAGCGCGACGTGAAGACGCCGAACTGGCGCAGCAAGCGGATCGTGCTGGCCGGCGACGGGGTGGGGTTCTCGGTGCACGAGACGGTGCTCGAGGCGGGCTCGGTCAACGACTTCTGGTACGCCAACCACATCGAGGCCGTGTTCATCGTGGAGGGCGAGGGCGAGCTCTACGACAAGGACAACGACGTCACCTACCAGCTGGGGCCGGGGTCGATCTACGTGCTCGACGGGAACGAGCACCACCAGCTGCGGCCGCGTACCCGGCTGCGGACGGTGTGCGTGTTCAACCCGCCGGTGACCGGGCGGGAGGTGCACGACGAGAACGGGGTGTACCCCCTGATCACCCTGAGCCAGACTGGCCTCGACCCCGATCCGACAGATGGGTCAGGGGGAGCGGACACCGAGAAGGAGGCCTCCTGATGACGGCCGTCGTCGACAGCAAGACGAGCGACCGCTACCAGACCCGCGTGTCGGGCACCCCGACGCTCATCGAGCGCACCGAGCCCACCGTCTGGGGTGATCCCGCGGGCGCCGGCCCGCTGAGCACCCAGGAACTCGCCGGGCACGAACGGGACGGGTACGTCACGGTGCCGCAGCTGCTCACGCCGCAGGAGGTCGCGCGGTACATGGCCGAGCTGCACCGGCTCGCGGCCGACCCCACCGTTCGCGCCGGTGACCGCGCCGTCATCGAGAAGAGCTCCAACGAGGTGCGTTCGATCTTCGAGGTGCACAAGATCAGCGAGCTCGTCGGCGCGCTCGCCGCCGACGAGCGCGTCGCCGGACGGGCCCGGCAGATCCTCGGCTCGGACGTCTACCTCCACCAGAGCCGGGTGAACTACAAGCCCGGGTTCGGCGGGGGTGGCTTCTACTGGCACTCGGACTTCGAGACCTGGCACGCGGAGGACGGCATGCCGCTCCCGCGCGCGGTGAGCATCTCCATCTCGCTGACCGACAACTACCCGTACAACGGCTGCCTGATGATCATGCCGGGCTCGCACAAGACCTTCGTCTCGTGCGTCGGGGAGACCCCGGAGGACCATTACCGAGAGTCGCTGCGCGAGCAGGAGATCGGCACCCCCGACCCGGAAAGCCTGACGCTCCTGGCGGACCGCCACGGCATCGCCATGATGACCGGGGCCGCCGGATCGGCGACCCTGTTCGACTCCAACTGCATGCACGGTTCGAGCGACAACATCACGCCGTATCCGCGGTCGAACATCTTCTTCGTGTTCAACAGCGTGGACAATGCGCTCGTCGAGCCGTACTACGCGCCCAAACCGCGCCCGGAGTTCATCGCGGCCCGCGACTTCACCCCTGTGCCGGGGTGAACCCCGTCCCGCGAACGACCCGTGGGGCGCCCTCCAGGGGCAGCAGGGGAACGAGTTCGGGGCGTTTCGGGAGGTAGTCCTTGCCGGTGTGGGTGCCGCGCAGCCGCCGGTGCACGTACGGCATGACGTGTTCGCGGACCCAGCGCAGGTCGGCCTGCTGCCGGGCCCGCCACGGGATCTTCTCGGCGGCGGGCCACGGGGTGCGCCAGTCCGCGGGTACCGGCTCGCCGAGCACCTCGAGCACCCGCAGGCAGACGCGTTCGTGGGCCTCCGGGTTCAGGTGCAGCCGGTCGTGGCTCCAGGCTCGGGGGTCGGCGAGCACATCCATGGCCCAGAGGTCGACGACCTTGCAGCCGTGTCGTTCGGCGCTGGCGCGCATCATCTCGTTGAAACACGCCACCCGCCCGCGCAGCCTGCGCAGCAGCAGGTGCATCCGGCCGAGGTCGAACCCGGTGAAGATGAGCACCTCGGCCCCGGTCGCGACGAGCCGCGCCAGCGCCGCGTCGAACCGGGCCGCGAGGTCGTCGGTGTCGCACTGGAACCCGATGATGTCGTTGCCGCCGGCGCAGAAGGTGATCAGGTCGGGTCTCAACTGTTCGGCGACCGGGATCTGCTCCGCGACGACCTGGTCGAGCAGCTTCCCCCGGACCGCGAGGTTGGCATAGGCGAAGCCGGGCCGGTCGACGGCCAGTCGCTCGGCGACCCGGTCGGCCCAGCCACGCGGGGAGCCGTCCGGGCGCCAGTCATCGAGCCCCTCGGTGAAGCTGTCGCCGATGGCTATGTAGCTCTCTCTGGCGCGCACGACCGCCTCCCTCGTTCACGTCGACGTCATCCGCCCGTCCCGGTGGTGATCCCCCAGGATCACCCAGGCCGGCTGGAATTCGCCAGTCTCCGAGATCGGACACAGGCGATAGGGCACCCTTGGGATGTGAGCCCGTCAGATCGTCCCGCGACCGTTCCGCGGGCGGAGCCGTCGCTGCACGAGATCCTGGGCGGTCGCCGTGGCGCGGTGGACGCCACCGTTCCGGTCGTCGCGTTCGTGCTCGGCTGGCTGGCCGCCGGTTGGTTCGGCGGGCCCTCCCCGGTCGTCTGGGGTGGCGCGACGGCGATGCTGGCGGCGCTGATCGTCGCCGTGACGCGGCTCGCGACGGGAAGCCGGCCCCGCAGCGTGCTGCTCGGCCTGCTGGGCGTGGTGGTGGCCGCCCTGATCGCGCTCTACACCGGCCGGGCCGTCGACTACTTCCTGCTCCAGATCCTGGCGAACGCGGCAAGCGCCCTGGCCTGGGCGGTGTCGATCGTCGTGCGCTGGCCGCTGCTCGGGGTCGTCGTGGGCGTCGTGCTCGGGCAGCGGACCCGCTGGCGGCGAGATCCGGACCTGATGCGCGGCTACCAGCGGGCCAGCTGGTTCTGGGTGGGCCAGTACCTGTTGCGGCTGGGAGTCTTCCTGCCGCTGTACTTCACGGACGCCGTCGTCGCACTCGGGGTGGCCCGTGTCGCGCTCACCTGGCCGCTCATCCTGGCCTGTATCGCGGTGTCCTGGCGGGTGATCCGGCGCACCCTGCCCGATGATCATCCGGGGCTACGGCGCCCGCGGACTCCGGACCCACCCCGGAGCCCGGACTAGTATCGACGGCTCCGCCACGTTCGAGTGATACTGCTCAACTTGGGTGATCAACAGGCGTCGATCCGGCGCGCGCCCACGTTGAACACGATGAGCCCCGCCCCGACGTGATCGTGACCAGGAGCCATGCGCCATCAGGAGTTCTCGCCCGGGCCGCAGCGGCCCCGACCTGCGTCCCACCCGGATCAGCCAACCCAGCACATGCGGCCGCCTGCGTCCGGCGCCCCCGAACCGGGGGCTGACCAGCAGAAGAGCCCCGACCTCACGCTGAACAAGGTGATCGCTGGGGCGGGCGCCGCCGCCACCTCGGCGGTGTTCGGCTCCTACTTCGGCGTGTCGGGAACGGTCGTGGGCGCGGCCTTCGGCTCGGTCATCATCACCGTCGGCTCGACGATCTACCAGCGTTCGCTGGACCGCACCCGCGAGGAGGTCAAGGCGCGGATCAAGCTCCCCAGCGGGCGGACCGTGGACATCAAGCGCAACGCCCCGACCACGGCGGTCGATCTCTCCCAGCAGGTCACCATCCCGTTGCAGCGCACCGGACCGGACGGCGTGCTGCGCCCGGCCCCGCGGGGACCGGACCAGCACGTCTCGCCGGAGATCCGGGACCGGAGGCTGAGCCCGCGCCGGCTCCTGATGCTGTCCGGGGTGACCGTGACGATCTTCGTGCTGGGCCTGCTGGTGGTCACCGGCGTCGAATGGGTGAAGGGTTCGCCGATCTCCGGGGGCGCTTCCGGAACGTCGGTGGGCCGGGTGCTGGAGCGGTCGCCGAGCACCGTCTCCGGCACGGACCAGGGGTCCGGCTCCGAGCACACCGGCCGCGCCGCGACGACCGAGGCCCCGGCCACGCCCGAGCCGTCGGCATCACCCACCGCCTCCCCGGCGCCGACCTCCGAGCCGGACTCGAGCGGCTTTCGGGACTCCCAGCGCAGGCCGGGGACGAGCGGGTCCGAGGCGCCACAGCCCACCGGCGAGCGGGCGGTCCCTTCAGCGGGGGTGACCTCGCCGTTCGGCGGGTGAACCGGCTCGCGGATCTCCGGCGGGCCGTAGCCGGTCCGCCAGCGCCCGCGCCGCGGCCCGCGGGTCCGGGGCCTCGGTGATCGCCCGGACCACCACGATCCGGTCGGCCCCAGCGGTCAGCACCTCGTCGAGCCGGTCGCGGTCGATCCCGCCGATGGCGAACCACGGCCGGTCGGGTCCGCGGTCGGCGACCGTGCGGACCAGGCCGAGGCCGGGCGCGGGACGGCCGGGCTTCGTCGGCGTCGGCCAGCACGGTCCGGCGCAGAAGTAGTCGACGCCAGGCTCGCGAGCCGCGGCGGCGGTCTCGGGGGGGGGG